>OMTC01000127.1:2909-8993 GCA_900313845.1 uncultured Prevotellaceae bacterium | reverse complement strand
GGAGTTCAACGGAGCTTGTGCGTCGATGAACGACATCATCCAGACCTTGCCTAAGACCATCAAGAATTGTCGCGTGGTAAGCTCTCAAGGATGCCCAGGCGCTATGGACCGTCTGCATTTCACTGCTGAAGGTTATCGCATGATTGGCAAGCGCTATGCCGAAGAAATGCTGAAAGCAATGAAGAAGAAGTAAATGTCTCACTCCCAACCCCTCTCCAAAGGGCGAGGAAGTGAAGATTCTTAATCCGCTGCCCCATTCTTATCATAAAGACGAAAACTTAAGGACACAAAAAAAGAGGCAACTGCATGTTGTCTCTTATTTTGTGGTACCACCAGGATTCGAACCGGGGACACACGGATTTTCAGTCCGATGCTCTACCTACTGAGCTATGGCACCATTGTTTTTCGTTTGCGGGTGCAAAGGTAGGCATTTCTTTTTAATCTCCAAAATTTTTGGATGAAAAAATGCTTTTGACCTTGCATTTTGTTGGATTAGGAGGTGAAGAAAGGGGTTATTACACCTTATTTTGCTAAATTCTTGTTATTTGCTGTTGTCAGACGAATGCCTATGTCGGAGATGCCTTTGAGGTACCTTTCCCGCATGCCGTGGGTGATGGCAAGCCTATAAGTCTTGCATCCACCCAGGTGGATATGATAGGGTTGTGTGTGGGTTTCGTAGTGAAGAATGCCTTTTCCTGCTGTGCGGTCACGTTCGTCGAAGATGTTGAAGTTGATGCGGTCGGTGCGCACTGGTCGAGCCATTTGCACGATTTCTTGAATCGTGTCGGACTTGGCAAGGGGAAAAGTTTCCTTATACACTTTCTTTGATTTCAATCGCCAATGACGGGAGTTCGCATGCACCGTTGTGTCCTCCACAAAGAGATGACGTCGGGTGTTGTGAATCCGAGTGTAGCGCACAGGGTTTGGTATTTCCTGCAGAGCCGCGCGCAGTTGGAGGTTGCGATAGGCGTATGCGTTCGAACTGCGAACCGTGAAAAGCAATTCCGCGTCGAGCGGTTTTTCCTGCACGGGTATATATATAAATAAGGTGTCGGATTTCGCCCACGATTGTTCATTGACAGGCGAAAACTTGTCGAAAACGATTTTCTCGCCCTCTTTCTCTTGCAGATGCGCCATTTCTGTGGGTTGGGTGCATGCTGCCAAGCAGAGGAAGAGGACGAGAAATGTAACTATGTTAAAAAAGCGTTTCAATGCTATTTTGGAGCTTGGTTGGAATTGTTCGTTGGAGGATTGTTGGGACGATTCGGACGATTAGGGCGATTCCTGCGAGGAGGAATAGGCTCACCGGAATTCTTAGAAGCCTTTGGCTCTTTAGATTCCTTCGGCTCTTTAGACTCCTTAGGATTGTTTGATTCCTTAGGACCCGAGTCCTTTGGGCTGTTACCTTCCTTTGGTCCGTTGGCTTTTTTTGCGGGTTTGGATTCGCTGCGGCGGTTCTCGCTTTCGCCGTTGCCACGGCGTTTGCTTTTCTTGCCCGAGCGGGAACGATCAAAGCGATTGATGTTCTCTTGGTCGAGCAGGTCTTTCGAAATCTCAGGAACAGGTTCGCCATTCTCCGTGAGCGCTTCAGGTTTCAGTCCTTCGCGGTTCATGTTGATGATTTCGAAGGCGCGACGCGAGGAAATGGTGTGCGCATTGACAAGGATGTGCTTGTCGGTGGAGTAGGTGATTTGATGCGCGAGGATGTCCGACTTGAAAAAGAAATACTCAGCGTCTTTTGTGTGGAGCGTGATTTCTCGAGACGGGAGACGTTTGAGCGATTCCACGTATTGGTCCACTTCGTAGTTGAGGCAGCATTTCAGTTTGGCGCATTGCCCAGCCAGCTTCTGAGGGTTGAGCGAAATGTCTTGGAAACGAGCTGCACTCGTACTGACGCTGGAGAAATTGGTCATCCAAGTGGCACAGCAAAGTTCGCGACCGCATGGACCGATACCGCCGATGCGTCCAGCCTCTTGGCGTGCACCAATTTGTTTCATTTCGATGCGTACGCGGAAGCGTTCTGCCAGCACCTTGATGAGTTGGCGGAAATCCACGCGCTCATCTGCAATGTAGTAGAAAATCGCCTTGTTTCCGTCGCCTTGGTATTCCACATCGCCAATTTTCATTTTCAATCCGAGGTCGAGAGCGATTTGGCGCGATTCAATCATCGTTTCGTGTTCAAGCGCCTTTGCCTCGCGATATTTTTCCATATCCACGTTGCGAGCACGGCGATAGATGCGCTTGAGTTCCACGTCGGGCTTGAGGTTTGCCTTCTTGATTTGCAGTGGCACGAGTCGTCCCGTCATGGTGACGGTACCTATGTCGTGTCCAGGGTTTGCCTCCACTGCTACGATGTCGCCTTTGGCGAGGTCGAGATTGTTGGAGTTGATGAAATAGCCTTTGCGAGGTGGCTTGAATTGCACCTCCACAATGTTGCTCATCGCTGCATTGTCGGGCAAGTCAGCGAGCCAGTCGTATGTGTTGAGCTTGTCGGTTTGGCGATTGCAGCCTTTGGCGCAAAGTCCGCGACCACCTCCGCAGCAATTGTTGAAATCAGACATAAGTGATATTTTTAGTTTATCTGTTTTTAATTAATACAATCATTTTGAGGGCGAAATCGAAGAAGAGAATCTTGGGGTTCGCATTCTGCTCGATGTCGCGCTGGGCGAGGGAGAGTTCGGTCATGATGCCGATGACGTTGCGCTCGTTGATGAATGGTGCGAACTTCACGGCAAACTGACTTTCCTGTTCGTTCATATAGTTGAGGTCAGGTCGATGGAAATTGTAGATGAAGTTCTCGCGCAGCATGTGCTGGCAATACACGAGGAAACTCTTCTGACGCTCACGTCCAAGAGCTGCCACCTCTTCGCTCCATTGTTTCATTTCCTTCACCTTTCGCATGTAGGATAGGCGCATGAGGCTGACGAAAAGGTCGAAGTATTCCGATTCGTCGGTATCGCTCGTGATGGCACGTAATGCTGCCGTCATGCTGCCGTTTGCCGTGTGGGCAATGAGTTTGGCATCTGCCTCGGCTATGCCGTTGCGAGTGATGAGTGTCCGTTCGATTTCTTGTTCCGAAAGCGCAGGCACGTCAATCATCTGTGTGCGACTACGGATGGTTTGTAGCACGAGGTCGGGACGTTCACTCACCAAGAGAAACACCGTTTGCAGAGGCGGTTCCTCCAAGAGTTTGAGCATTTTGTTCGCACAGGATTCGTGCATTTTCTCGGGCAACCAAATGATGCACACCTTGTAGCCACCTTGACTCGACTTGAGCGACAGTTTGCGAGCAATGGCATCACTTTCCTCCACGTACATCATCAGTTGCTGGTTCTCGGCACCCGATGCCTTTCTCCATTCCGCATAGCCGAAGTAGGGATTGTCGAGCAGCAACTCCCGCCATTCCGTAAGAAAATCATCGCAGTAGTTCGCTTTGCTTGGATTTTTCTTATAGATGGGAAAGGCGAAGTGAAGGTCGGGATGCTGCAGTTTCTCTGCCATCAGGCATGAATTGCAGTGACCGCAGGCATGATTGAGTGGAGCAACTGGTTCTGGGTCGCCAAACATGCTTGGACCGTTGTCCTGTGGCATCTTGCCCGAGCAGAGCAAGTATTGCGCAAAGGCAACCGCCAAAGGCAAGGCGCCACACCCCTCCTTGCCACAGAGCATAAGGGCATGAGGCACACGCTCTGCCTGTGCATCCGTGATGAGTTTGTGCTTGATGGCTTCTTGGCCTATGATGTCAGTGAACTGCATGTTTGAACGATGTGAATCAGCTGTGAGAAATCAGTGACCTTTTTGTTTGGACTATGAGAATCAGTCGTGTGAAATCACTGGAGGTTTTGTTTGGATTTACTGAGATGGCGAAGGCTCAACGAAAACATAGCGAAGGCTCGCTGTTGTCCTGCCGAAGGCTCGTTATCGATTCAGCGAAGGCTCGCCCAACTAGTTAAATCAAAGGAGCGCTTGAGTATTTAGTATATAGCGCTTGCGATTTGACGGATGGAATCGACAGCAGACATGGTGTAGAAGTGGATGGAAGGCACACCGTAGTCAATGAGTTCCTTGCATTGGGCAATGCCCCATTCGATGCCGAGTTGCTTCATTTCCTCGTCCGTCTTGCATTTCTCTGCCTCCTTGCTGAGTTCTTCGGGCAAATCGAGGTGGAACGTTTTGGGCACCACGCTGAACTGCGAGAGTTTGCTAAGTGGCTTCAAGGCAGGGATGATTGGGATGGTGATGCCATTCTTTCGTGCTTCCTGCACAAAACGGAAGTATTTCTTGTTGTCGAAGAACATCTGTGTGATGGCATAGTCTGCACCCAAGTCCTGCTTGCGCTTGAGAATCTGCATGTCGTAACCGATGTTGGGTGCTTCCTCGTGCTTTTCGGGATAGCAAGCCACACCGAAGGAGAAAGGACTGCCTGGTTGCTTGATGGGTGTTCCGTCAATAAAGAAACCATCGTTGAACTGCTTCACTTGTTTGATGAGTTCCGTGGTGTGGGAATATCCTCCAGGAGTGGGCTGAAAGCGCGACTCGTCCTTTGCCTTGTCGCCGCGAAGGAGAAGCAAGTCCTTGATGCCGAGGAACTGGAGGTCGAGCAGCATATATTCGATGTCCTCCTTCGTGAATCCGCTGCACACCACGTGTGGCACCACCTTGATGTCGTACTTGTGCATGATGGCAGATGCTACGGCTATCGTGCCAGGACGACGGCGCAAGCGAGAGCGTGTGAAGCTGCCGTCGGGCTGTTCGTGATACACGTATTCGCTGCGGTGAGTCGTGATGTTGATGTATTTAGGACTGAACTCCTTGAGCGTATCAATGGTGCGGAACAAACTGTCAGTTCCGTTTCCTTTCAGAGGTGGAAGGACCTCGAAGGAAAAACTCGTTGATTTCTCTTCGGTTATGATGTCTGAAATGCTCATCTCTTTCAAAAAGATTTAAAATGCAAAGTTAACCCTTTTTTCTGAGATAAGTGGAATTTGTGAGGAAAAAAATGGTATGATTGTGAATTCTGTCCCATAGAGAAAGAAATAAGGACAATGCGTGAAAAACCGACTTTTTGCTATGAAACTTTGCATTATTCATAGCGATTTGGCGACTTTTCAGACGAAAAGGTATCTTTGCGTAAATTTTATTTGTCGATACTTTTCAAAAATTTGTAAGCAAAGAAAAAAAACTTAACTTTGTGCCAATAAAAAATAACACTTTAATAAAAATACATTTCAGTTATATATATGAAATACAGAGTTGCAATAGTTGATGACAGCAAGAAAGACGTGAACGCTTTAGAAGTACGGCTTGAACAGCATGATTCATTCAGGGTGATTGGTAAGGCATACAACAAGAATAGTGGTTTTCATTTGGTGAAAGAGGAAAAGCCTGATTTGCTTTTCCTTGACGTGAATCTTTCTGATGGAGAAGGACTGAGTCTTCTGAAGATGTTGAAACCAGTGGTTGACTGGCCAATGAAAGTGGTGTTCTACACTGCAAATCGTTCGTATCTGATACAAGCCATTCGCGAATCCGCTTTCGACTATTTGCAGAAACCATTCAAAGAGGATGAGTTGGAACAGATTCTCTCGCGCTATATAGAGAGCGTTCAGGTTTCGAATGTTGCTTTTCAGCGGATTGAAAAGTCGCACGTGCTGATGGTGAAGAATGACAAGAACGAGATACAGTTCTTGCGCTTGCAGGACATCGGCTATTTCATTTATAATTCCACAAAGAAGATGTGGAATGCCTACTTGTCCGACAAGACTTCGGTGTCGCTCAAGAAAGGTGTGGTGAGTGGAGATATTTTGGCTTTGCATCCTCGATTCACTCAGGTTCATTCTTCTTACATCATCAATCTGAATTACTTGATGAAGGTGAGTGGCAACAAGTGTGTGCTCTATCCTCCTTTCGATGACGCTAAGGGACTGACGGTTTCGCGTGCACATCTGAAGGAACTCATGGATATGTTTCAGGTTCTCTGATTTCTAAACCTACTGAAACAGAATGAGTAACGAATAAATATTTCTTGGCATAAACAGTGGCGTTGGGATTTGAAATGGATTTATTTCAATCTCAACGCCTTTT
>OMTC01000127.1:0-2893 GCA_900313845.1 uncultured Prevotellaceae bacterium | reverse complement strand
TCGTATCTTTGCGCCCAAAATCAATTCATCAACAAATTAGCGGAAAATAGAGTATGACTCGCGCAATTATAACGGTTGTGGGCAAAGATACAGTGGGTATCATTGCAAAAGTCTGCACGTATTTGGCAGACAACAATATCAATATCTTGGATATTTCTCAGACTATCGTACAGGAATTCTTCAACATGATGATGATAGTCGATATGTCGAAGTGCTCATTGCCTTTCGACAAGATTGCTGACGAACTGGCTGAAGTGGGCACACGGACTGGCGTGCAGGTGAAGTGCCAGTTGGAGGATATTTTCAGTAAAATGCACAGAATTTAAAGGGGGAGGCATCTCTTATGATTAACATATCAGAAGTTATTGAGACCAACAAGATGATTGAGCAGGAGAATCTCGACGTGCGTACTATCACGTTGGGAATCAGTCTGTTGGATTGTGCTGACTCCGACCTCGATGCTTGTTGCCAAAAGATATACGACAAGATTACGACGAAGGCACGCCATCTTGTGGAGACTGGCGAAGAAATTTCGCGAGAATTTGCCATCCCTATTGTCAATAAGCGCATTTCGGTCACTCCTATTTCGCTTGTGGGCAGTGCTTGTTGCCACACGCCTTCGGACTACGTGAAGATTTGCCAGACGCTCGACCGTGCAGCGCATGAAGTGGGAGTGAACTTCATCGGAGGATTTAGTGCTGTGGTATCGAAGGGCATGACAAAGAGTGATGAACTGCTTATCCGTTCCATTTCTGAGGCGCTTGCCACTACGGAGCGCATCTGCTCTTCCGTGAATGTGGGTAGTACGAAGACGGGTATCAATATGGATACGGTGCGCCTCATGGGCGACATCATCAAGGAAACTGCGGAGGCAACGAAAGACCGTGATTCCTTGGGCTGTGCCAAATTGGTGGTGCTTTGTAATGCGCCCGACGACAATCCCTTCATGGCAGGCGCTTTCCATGGTGTGAGTGAGGCCGATGCCATCATCAATGTGGGTGTGAGTGGTCCTGGCGTGGTGAAATATGCCTTGGAGCAGATGGATAAGGATGGATTGCAAAACTTTGAAGTGCTTTGCGAAACCATCAAACGTACTGCTTTCAAAATCACTCGTGTGGGACAGCTCGTGGCTCAAGAGGCTTCGCGTCGTCTCAACATTCCTTTTGGCATTATCGACCTGAGTCTGGCGCCAACTCCAGCCATCGGTGATTCCGTTGCCGACATTCTTCAGTGCATCGGTGTGGATAGAGCGGGTGCGCCTGGAACTACAGCAGCCTTGGCTCTGCTCAACGACCAAGTAAAGAAGGGTGGAGTGATGGCATCGAGTTATGTGGGTGGATTGTCGGGAGCCTTCATCCCTGTCAGTGAGGACCAAGGCATGATTGATGCGGTGAATGCAGGTGCACTCACCATTGAGAAATTGGAAGCAATGACTTGTGTTTGTTCGGTAGGTTTGGATATGATTGCCATTCCGGGCGACACGCCAAATACAACGATTGCAGGCATTATTGCCGATGAATCAGCCATTGGTATGGTGAACCAGAAGACAACTGCGGTGCGCATCATTCCTGTCATAGGAAAGCAGGTGGGCGATACTGTGGAATTCGGAGGATTGTTGGGACATGCTCCAGTGATGCCGGTGAATTCCGTTGGTTGCAGTCGTTTTGTAAATAGAGGTGGACGCATCCCTGCACCAATTCATTCATTCAAGAATTGATGCTCAAAGATTCATTTCGTATTGCTTTTCGCCGTTGTAGGTGTTTACATGAAAGATGAGGCTGTCAGCTTCATCTTTCATTGTATATAGCGGAAGGCTGAGATAAGTTTTGTGCGTGTAAGATTCAGGATCGTTCTTGGGTTGCTGATGAATCAAGCTGACATGCATGATTTTGTTTCCTGCAGCAGAAACAACGGTGCTGTCCTGACTGAATGCCATATAATGCGATTCAGCTCCCGTGGTGAGCAAACCAAAATACATGTTGAAGTAACGTTCGCTCTTCCATGTGCTAATCACCTGAATCGGGTGGTGGTCGTGCGTTTTCAGTTGGTCGTGAGGAACGGAAAACTTTGAGAAGATGCTTTGCAACTTATAAAGCTTGACATTCTGCGTAGCTTTGCCTTTCTCATCTTTCAACATTTCGTACGTACAAATGCAGCGGTATGTACTATCAGCTGCGGAAGCGGTAATCTTCTGATTGCCAGGATAAAGCGTCTCGCCTCCATCCCTCTTGATGAAGGCGATGTTTTTCTCTGCATTCGTTGTGGCTTCCACGAGCTCCGTCAAGACGGAAGGATAGGTGTAGTCCTCGTCGTCGGAACAAGCAGCGGACAACAGGATGAATCCGCAGAGCATGAACAACTTGAGCAATGTAGGAATCGTCTTTTTCACGTGTTACTTCTTGATTGCTTCTTCGTGATTGAAAACCACGTTGGCATACATCGTGAGGAAACGTTCTGTGAGGAATGGCATATCGGGCTTTTCGAGTTGAACCATCGAAAGCTTCTTCTGCATATAACCTTGGAATTGTGCTTTCTGCTCAGCCGTATATTTGTCGGCAAAGGCATTGTTGCCACGAAGCAAGTCGGCAGCAATGTAGTTGCTTGGATAGAGTTGGTAGTGAGCGTGAATTTCTTGGTCGATATGCTCTGCTACTGCCTTGAAATAGTCTGCTTTAGGCATGTCGGCAGGCAGGGTGTCGAGCCATTCGTTGATGCATGGAGCAGCGTGGTAGTGGATGTGTCCCTTTGGTCCGAAGATGCCAATACGCATGTTGTCGAGGTCGTCCTGCTTGCTCTTTTTGAATCCTTCGATGTCGCGCTTGTTCTGGAATTCTTGGGCTTTGAGATAATCGCAAGGGTCGAACTCATAGCTGATGGACAATGGCACGATGTT
>OMTC01000225.1 GCA_900313845.1 uncultured Prevotellaceae bacterium | reverse complement strand
TGTTCTTGGCAGGGTCGCCGTTGGCAAATTCAATGAGGTCGAGCACGTCATCGATGTAAGGCTGAAGCTGGTCAACAGGCACGTGAGCAGCACTGCGTTCTGCACCGTTCTGGAACTCGCAAGAAAGACCTACGCTAACAACAGGCAGAGGTTCTGCACCAATTTCCTCGCTGAGGCGGAAATACTCATAGAAACCGAGTCCGTAGCTCTGGAAGTAGTCTGGGTAGAAGCGATAGTCGAAGGTGTAGTGCCAGCGGTTCTCATTCAGCGGACGATTCTCAACTGGACCTACCGAGTTCTTCCACTGATAACGAGTGGCGAGATCGGTACCTTCCACGATACATCCACCAGGGAAACGGAACACGCCTGGATGGAGGTCTGCCAATGCCTGTGCGAGGTCCTTGCGCATACCGTTCTCATCGCCATTGAATACGTCAGCTGGGAAAAGGCTGATGTGCTCCAGGTCTAACACTGCACTGTTGCGGTCGAGCATCACGCGGAGTGTACCCTTGTTCACTTGCTTGTTCGACTTAATCGTCAAAGTGTATTTCTTCCAATCCTTCGAATCCACGGTCAGTTTTTCTTCGGAGAACTGCTGACGCTCGCCCATCGTCGATGGGTCGCAAAGCATCACGCGGAGCACTGCCTTACCGCCATTTGGTACGCGTGCCCAAACAGAGAACTTGTAGTCGGCATTCTGCTCGTAGCCTATGCCGAAGTAGCCTTCATTCTCCAATCCCGAGAACTTGTCGCGGTGTCCACTGTCGCCGATACGCACATAGTGAGGGTTCTTGTTGAATGGACCGTCATCCTTCAGCTGGAAGTTGCCGAATGGCACCCAACCCGTGAAGTGATTAGGGAATTCAAACGAGCGGTTCTTCACGAGTTCACCATATAGACCGCCATCGGCAGCGTAGTTGATGTCCTCGAAGAAAATACCATACATGGTTGACTGAACAGGTGCACCCAACTTCTTTGTGTTGAGTTCCATCTGATGAGTTTGCGCCATTGCGCTGACTGCAATAACGAATGCAGCAAGTGTTGTGGTTAGTTTTCTCATTTTTTATTAGTAATATATTAATTGGTTATAAAATGTTTTTTCTTGTTCTTGATATAGATGCCACGTTGAGGCTTGGTTGAGATTTCACGTCCTTGCAAATCAAAGATTTTCGCTTCACGCTCCACGCTCCACGCTTCACGCTCCACACTCCACGCTTCACGCTCCACGCTCTCAATGCCAAGAGCCTCCTTCGAAATGAACTTCATCTGGAAATGGTCGGCACTCCACCAAGCAGAACCCGAGCCTATGCCCTTGGCGCTAATCGTGATGGCACCACCTTCTTTCACCTTGATGGTTGGCAAACTCAGGCGCATCCATCCGTTCTGATATTCACTGCCTTCCACGGTTTTGTTACCTACACCCGTCAGACTTTCTGTAAACGTCTCTGCACCATATTGAGCCGAAAGCGTCAGCGTCACATTCGTACCGCCTCGGAGCAGAGCGCTCACCGTGTATTCACCTTCTGGAAGGTTGGAAATGGTCTGAGTCATCGTCGAGTTGAGCCCATTTCCCTTCCACTGGTTCCAATACGTGTTCGAAGCCTCTCCGTCGAATGCTTCGCCCGTGTTCGTACCGAGGTTTTCAGTGGTCCATTCGTTCAAACCGTCGTTGCAATCAGGATTCTTGATGAATCCGAGGTCGGTTTGGCTCGATGCTTCGTCGCCAAAGGTACGAACAGCACGCAGGCGGAAAATGTCCTCGCCGAGTGTGATGCCCGTCATCGGCATGGCATAGCTGAAACTCGTTTCGTCAAACAAATATCGGTCCGTCACTTCATACAGTGTTTCCCATTCACCCGTTTCCTTGTTCTGGTGCTCAAGGACGAGACGTTCTGTGTAGTCGCCATTGTTGTTCGTCAAAGTGAAACAGATGGAGTCGCCACTGAATTCATAGCTGATGTTCGGAGTCTTGATGCCTGGCTTCCACCACGTTGGCACTTTCTGGTAGTTCGCATTGTAGGCAAAGGTCGATTTGGTGTCGCGATACACCTTTCCTGCTGGCGTCACCCATCCATCGTCGTTGATGAATCGACGCGAAGAAGTGTCCCATTGGTAGTAACTGTAACGCTCCACGAAAGGACAACGTTCCAGCATGTCCACGATTTCCAGGATGGCAGCGCGGTTCTTCTCCAACTGCTCACCATAGTTGGAAGGCCAGCTTTCCTTGGTCCATGATGCGCCGTAAGCCCATTCCGTAATCCAAATAGGTCGCCCTGTTTGGTCGTATATGCTTTTCAGTTGGTTGTACCAAGCCGATGCACCATCCGCCTCGTTGGGTCCCCAATAGGCATGGAGGGCAACGAAGTCGCAGCGGTAAGACATATCATCCACATGTCCGCAGTATTCGGTCAACCAACTTGCATCGGTTGGTGCAGGCGAACCTATTCGCATGCCCGTTTGCAAGAAGTCTGGTGTCTTGGTGCAAGCCGTCCATGAACTGATGACACCACCGCAAGAGCATTTGTCGGATGTGTGCTGCTCGGAGTGTTCGGGCTCGTTGAACGACAGCACATGGCTCGACCCCGTCAGTCCCGAAATCTGACTCCACGAAGGCCAGTACAGATGCTGCTTGATAGGCACGTATTCGTAGTCGTTCGTGGAGTAGCGGTCGGCGCTCCAAGTGTAGTACCATGTGGCATCCATCTTGCTCATGCCGCCCCAAACGCCGTTGTTCGACTGAGTGGAGCACCATCCCTTCTTCGAAACGTAGTTCCAAGGACGGATGCAAATCGACGACACACGTTTCTTCAGTGCGTCGGGCATCGATGGCACAAGCAGGTCGTGGTGGTCTGCCACATACACGCGGCTATATCCTTCGCCGTTCTCGCTGCTGGCAAGCACAGCCATGTAGCCACGCTTCAGCACAAAGCTCGATAGCGTGTTGTTGTATTTGTTCAGCGTCGAATAATTCCTGTTCTTGAAAGTCACGGCATCCCCTCCATAGAGTTCGTCGGTATAGCCAATCAGCACATTGTCGGTGGAACGACTTGCCATCACGGCTGTACCATCTAAGTAGATGACAACACGCACATTCGACCCTTCTTTCGCTGCATTTCCGTTCACCTTGATATAAGGAAGCCACGAAGCCATCACCTCGCTTGGTTTCTGGTTTTCGAAGATAATCCACGATTCCTTATTGAGAATGTTGATGCTTCCCTCGCCTGCAAACGGTGTCTCACTGATGATATGCAGGTCGAGCGTGTCATTCAGTTCGATGCTTTCATCCACTTGGTAATAGTCCTTCTCAGCCCTCTTGATGTCGTTGGTGAAAACATCTGTCTCTGCCGCCAAGAGTGATGTCTCAAATCCGCCTTCCACGACGGGAATCACCGAGAAACGTGCCATGGATGCAGCTGCTTTGTCGTAATACACAGGCACGTACTCGTCCTCGCTCCAGTCGCATCCCAGTCGTTTCTCCGTATTTTTCTTGCTGACTATCTTCTTTCCAAACTGTACGTCTAAAGCCCACAGGTATTCGTTGCCTGAACCCTTTTTGTCCTGATACACCAAACTCCATGAGTCGCTCGTGCTGGCAGCGAGATATTTGCCTGTACTTTTGTTCTTCAGATACACATACCCTTCCGTTGCAGATGCTTCTGCAATAAACACGTAGGAATTCGCATCTGCATTCGTCCCTATGGTGGAGAGACGAGGCTTCGTACCGTCGGCAGTCAGTCCCAGCACCTTTTGGTAATAGTCGCTCACGATGTAGTATTCACCCTTGTCCTGAATGGCAGCCCAACTGTTTTGGCTCATCCCAACAAGTAGTAGGAGTAAGGTGCAAATATTCAAAAGTAATGTACGAATCCGCATCATTAGTATTGGTTAGAATCGTTAATAGTAAGTTAAAAAGCTATGAGTCAAGAGGTCAGAA
>OMTC01000210.1 GCA_900313845.1 uncultured Prevotellaceae bacterium | reverse complement strand
CTCCACTCCAAATTGCGCTTGGTTCGAATTCTCTGCCTCGGTCAAACCGTCGGTGTAGAGGAAAATCATCGTGTTGGAATTGAGCGTTGTCTCTTGTTCCGTGAACTTCCATTCGCTCATCACGCCGACAGGTAGGTTGGGGTTGCATGGAAGTTGTTCTGTTTGGATGTAAGGTGCATCATGTCCGGCGTTGCAGTAGCACAAGTGGCCAGTGGCAAGGTCGAGGACACCGACGAACATGGTGACAAACATGTTATTGTCGTTGCCCTCACAGATATTCATGTTCATGGTCTCGACGATGTGACTTGGTTCCACAGTATGGGTAGCGATGTTTCGGAAGAGCGTTCGCGTGACAGCCATGACGAGCGAGGCTGGCACTCCCTTGCCCGACACGTCGCCAATGCAGAAGAATAGTTTCTCGTCGCGGATGAAGAAGTCGTAGAGGTCGCCGCCAACACCTTTGGCAGGTGTGAGCGAGCCGTAAATCTCTATGTCGTTGCGTTCAGGGTAGGGAGGATAGGTCTTTGGCAGCATCGACATCTGGATGTTCTGCGCCACGTTCAACTCACTCTTGATGGATGCCTTTTCAGCAGTCGATTTCTTCAGTTCCTCCACGTAGCGCTTGAGCGATTGCTGCATGGTCTCGAACGAGTTACGCAAATGGGTCACCTCGTCGTTGTGCTTGAAGCTTGGCAGCTGCGTGTCGAAGTTGCCTCTCGCCACCTCCTGAGCCGATTGGGATAGGAATCCCAGTGACTTGGTGGCATGGCGGATGCTGTGGCGCAAGAAGAAGTAGATGATGATGCTGCCAATTAACATGAGGACGAGGAGAATGAAGCAAAGCGTAATGCCATCTAAATACACCCAGCGCCAGTGCTGTGCCACAATCAAGGTAAAGCCTGTGTGGGAAATCTTCCTTGAACTCACATAGTAAGTGTGGTTGTTGATTTCCATTTCCTCACATTGGATGCTGTCCCTCTGGAGTATCTCCTTGAGGGTTTTTTCATCCACTTCCTCAGAACCAGCAATCTTCTTGCCCTTGCTGTCGATGATTTGGATGAAGAACGAATTAATCCTTGCCTGAATGTCCGAATCTTTTTCCTTCATTCCCAACAGTTTGATTCTCTCCTCGTCTCGATGAATTGTTTCGTATATCGAGTCGAGGTTCAAGTCAACACCATATATGCCCACCTTGCGTCCCTTGCTGTCGAAGAGAGGCAACACATAGCTACAGTACATGCTGCTTCCGACGGAAGGGTCGTAGTAGGGGTCTGTCAAGAAGCCATCGTCTAATTCTCCAAGGGAGAGCCCTTTCTTATACCAAATCCTATCGAAATAATCGTGCTCTTGGGAGCCGAGTTGCCTTAGTTCAATATTTTTTTTATCGGTGTAAAAAGCATAGGCTTCGAACCATCGCCCCTCACTTTTAAAGAAATTCGGTTCGAAAGCAGCAAAGCAGCCCACCAGACGCCTGTTCACGCGAAGTTCACGTTCCAGTGTGTTGTAAACGCTCTCAGGACTGCCGAGGTTGGCTTCCAACTCCAAACGGTTGTTGAAGGTTGTTGCCTTCACCACCTGCAACAATGTTTCCATCTTGTTCTCCATCCCGTCAATCAGGTATTGCGCGCGCATTTCACTGTTTGTCAGTGAGAGTGCCAAGTTAAATCCGCCAACAGCTGCGATGATGAACAGGTTGAAGAACAGCAAAATCAGGATGACGCGCCAAGTGATGCGCCTCGCCAACTTACCATTTTTGTTCTTGAATAACTTCATTGTTTTTAGGGTGGGGTCAATTCAATCCATATACTTTCAACATGCAAAGATACAAGGTTTTTGATAATCTTCGCAAAAAAACTTGTCAAACTTTGATTAAAAAGGTGCAATACGACAAATTTCGGACACCTTTTCTGCATTTGTCGCGAATTCATTGCTGTGTCGCAACAATTGACATCAAAACAATGAAAAAAACTTTTCTTTAGTGCGAAACCACCATATATTTGCATCAGAAATCAGAAACAAAAGTATAACACTTAAAAAAATATACGGCTATGAAGAAGATAAAGATTATGGTGCTCGCACTGATTGGCATGATGACAAAGTCAATGGCTATCAAAGCTAATGAAAACATGGTGTTCGCAGAGAATCTGCCTACAGATGCAAAGGCTTTCGTAATGCACAATTTCCCTCGTCTGTCCATCGCCTATGCTGAGATGAGGAAAACCCGTCAGGGTAAGGTTTATGATGTAAGCCTTAACGATGGCACCGAGCTTGTGTTCAGTCAGAATGGTGCTTGGGGAACGGTTGATTGCAAGTTGGAGGCAGTTCCTTCCTCTCTGATACCCGAATCTTTGTCTTCTTTCGTCGTATCTAATTTTGTCAATGAGGACGTGGTCAGGCTCGAACGAACAGACGGTGGTGAATGCGTGGCAACGCTTTCCAATGGCGTCTGCCTAAGGTTTACCAGTCAGGAGCAGATTGCCTGAATCACTTGAGGGGATTGTTTGAACCTTAGGTTCGGAGGAAGCCAATCGCATGTGAGGATTGACTGAACTTCTCCTTTGGATTTAACTAGTTGCCGAGGGCTCGCTATCGTTCAAGCGAGCCCTCGCTTGATTTACGCCGAGCGCTCGCTTGAAAAACGCCGAGGGCTCGGTATTTTAGTAGATTCGAAGGGGAGGTTCAGTAGAACCAAAGGGGAAGTTCTGAATAACCAAAGGGAAGAGGCTGCAGAAGGAAAAAGAAAAGAGGCTTCGGCGAAACCGAAGCGCACGGTGGCTGGAAGGGGAAAGAGGATGGGTGTTTTGTGCTTTGCAGTTTTTTTACCTGATGCTTTGAATGTCTTCCAAAGTGAGCGAACCGGAGAGTGCAATGAGGGTGAAGGCAGATTGATTTCCATCTGCACTGAGAAGCACAAATGATGAGTAATCCTTGCTTTTCTGTTTCATGAAAATGGTTGTGTTCTCTTTCCCGTCTTTCACTTCTATGAGTTGCTCATATTTGTTTTTTTGAAGATAGGATAAGGCACTTGTTTTCAGTTTTTTGACAGCATTCAGATTGTCTGCGGTGAGAATCTGCACGCCATCCATCTTTTGAGAGATTTTCTTCAAGTCCAGTTCCTTCCAATCGAGTTGGGGAAGAAGTTTCAGCATGGTTTTGGACACATAGACAGATGTTACGCCATCAATGTTGCCTAACTTGTCTATAAATTCTTTTTGTGCAAAAGCAGAGGCAGAAAGAATGAATGCAAGGAGGAATATTTGGAATCGTTTCATGTTTTTGTCAATTATTTGATGCAATTTTGGAATCTTTCGTTGGTACGGGCGGTGGTTTCATCCGCCTTTTCAATTTGTCTGAGTCCTTTGTTGAGTGCTTGTGAAAAAGCCATTAAAGCTCGTTCCGTTTGTATTTGTGCTTCTTCAACAGAGTTCACTTCAATCAGCTTTTCGTCTTGGGAATGTGTGTGAGTTCCGATGCCGATGGCGAGTGCTACGCAAGCAGCTACGGAAACCGTACTCCACCAACGGATACGAATGCTTTTTCGCTTACGCTCCTGTGCATCGAGTTCGTCGATGAGCGAGGAAAGGCGTTGATTCAGTCCCTCAGGGATGCGTATGTCTTGTTCATTCTTCATTGTTGAAAAGGTTTTTGAGTTTTTGATGTGCCCTGCTGAGCAGCACACGGATATTCACGTTGGTCAGTCCCGTTTCCACTTGTATTTCTTTCACACTCCGACCTTCAAAATCATAGAGCTTTACCACTTCCTGCTGCCGTTTCGGCAACATGTCCAAAGCCTTTTGAGCGACCTCCAGTCGGTCACGCCGTTCGATGCTATGTAGCAAATTTGACTCGTCGGGCAGGTCCAAGTTTTCGGGTGGAGTATTCGCATAGTTCAGTCGTTTCAGACGTAGGCGGTCGATGCAGAGATTCGTGGTCAAAGCCACACAATAAGCCTCGGCATTGTCAGCTTGCATGGCAGTTTCTCGTTTTTCCCACAAGCGAATGAAAGCTTCCTGCACCATGTCCTCTGCATCCTGGGCATTGCCCAGAAGGCGATAGGCTGCACGATACATCACCTCACTATGAGGAAGGAACTGCTTCTTGAAACTCTCAGCCGAAACCACAGATGATTAAATGAAGAACGAAGAATGAAAGAATGAAGAATGGAGATTCTTTTGAGAATCAT
>OMTC01000360.1 GCA_900313845.1 uncultured Prevotellaceae bacterium | reverse complement strand
GAGAGGCATGTATCCAGCATTTCAAGGATATAGAACACGACATGGAGAACCACGATGTCACCTACGAAAACAGCCAAGCACGCGAGCGCACACAGATACTCATGGATGTGGCAAACCAAATGAACGGGTTTGTAGTAGGTACAGGAGACCTTTCAGAACTCGCTCTGGGTTGGGCGACTTACAATGCCGACCACATGTCCAACTACGGAGTGAACTGCTCCATCCCTAAGACTCTCGTACGCCATCTCGTCTCATGGGTAGCCCTCAACAGCGTAGATGAAGCATCCAAAGCCACTCTTCTCGACATCGTTGACACGCCTATCAGTCCAGAACTCATCCCTGCCGACGAAAACGGAAATATCAAGCAGAAAACAGAGGACTTAGTGGGTCCTTACGAACTTCATGACTTCTTCCTCTACAATTTCATGCGCCTTGGCTTTAGTCCTTCCAAGATTTACTATCTGGCACAAATCGCTTTCTGCGGCAAACAGAAATACGACAACATCAACGGACTCAACGCAACAGTAGGTTCCTACGACAAGGCTACCATTCTGCATTGGCTCAAAACTTTCTGTCGTCGATTCTTCACACAACAATTCAAACGCTCTTGCCTACCCGACGGACCAAAGGTGGGTAGTGTCAGCCTCTCCCCTCGTGGAGACTGGCGAATGCCGTCTGATGCATCTTTTGCAGAATGGCTCGAAGAATGCAACTCCCTCGAATAAGAATCACTCCTTATTTATATATATTGACGTTTTTGGAATCCTCAATAAAGGAATAACAGATAAATAAAACCTCCACAGGGATTCCAAGAAATAATCATAGGGGATTTACGAAAGTACGTCCCCTATTTCGTTCACTTAAATCCCCTATAGCGCAAGAGTGAATCCCCAATAACGTAAAAGTACGTCCCCAATAGCGATGGAGTACGTCCCCAACGGACTGGCAGTACGTTCCCAACGGACTGAGAGTACGTTCCCAACGGACTGAGAGTACGTCCCCTATAACGTTTTAGTCAATCCACATCACATGAACCAACCATCTTCCTTTCCATCGTTTTCTCTCCTTTTGTCATAAAATTCTGACAAGAATACTGACACAATGTCACAAAGAAAATGAAATAATCAATTACAGTTGTTATTGGCATAGAATTTGCCGAGAATGGCATCGTGTGGATAAAAATGCCACAATCATTCACGAATTAATAACAAATAAAACAAATAAATAAAATGGGAAAGATTATCGGTATTGACTTGGGAACAACTAATAGTTGTGTCTCAGTATTCGAAGGCAACGAACCAGTTGTCATCGCTAACAGTGAAGGAAAGCGCACCACTCCATCTATCGTAGGTTTTGTGGATGGAGGCGAGCGTAAAGTTGGTGACCCTGCTAAGCGTCAGGCTATCACGAACCCTAAGCGCACGGTGTTCTCTATCAAGCGTTTCATGGGTGAAACATACGATCAGGTACAACAAGAAATCGCACGCGTTCCTTATGAAGTACGTCGTGGCGAAAACAACACTCCACGTGTTGACATCGACGGACGTCTCTATACTCCACAGGAAATCTCTGCTATGATTCTTCAGAAAATGAAGAAAACAGCTGAAGATTACCTCGGACAGGAAGTCACTGAGGCTGTTATCACCGTGCCTGCTTATTTCTCCGACTCACAGCGTCAAGCTACAAAGGAAGCTGGTCAGATTGCTGGACTCGATGTGAAGCGTATCGTGAACGAGCCTACCGCAGCAGCATTGGCTTACGGTATCGACAAGGCTAACAAAGACATGAAGATTGCAGTGTTCGACCTTGGTGGTGGTACATTCGATATTTCCATCCTCGAATTCGGTGGTGGTGTGTTCGAAGTGCTTTCTACTAATGGTAACACTCACCTCGGTGGAGATGACTTCGACCAGGTGATCATCGACTGGTTGGCAGGTGAATTCAAGCAGGAAGAAGGTGTGGACCTCACCCTCGACCCAATGGCAATGCAACGTCTGAAGGAAGCAGCTGAGAAGGCTAAGATTGAACTTTCCTCAAGTTCTTCTACAGAAATCAACCTTCCATACATCACAGTCGCAAGTGGTATGCCTAAGCATCTTGTCAAGACACTTACTCGTGCTAAGTTTGAAGCCCTTGCACATGGTCTTATCCAGGCATGTCTTGAACCATGCAAGAATGCTATTCGTGATGCAGGCATCAGCACAAGCGACATTGACGAAGTCATCCTCGTGGGTGGTTCAAGTCGTATTCCTGCAGTTCAGCAGCTCGTTGAGAATTATTTCGGCAAGACTCCATCGAAGGGCGTTAACCCAGACGAAGTAGTTGCTGTAGGTGCATCCATTCAGGGTGCCATCCTCAACAAGGAAGAAGGTGTGGGCGACATCGTATTGCTCGATGTGACTCCTCTGTCAATGGGTATCGAAACCCTCGGAGGCGTTATGACTAAACTCATCGATGCTAACACAACTATCCCTTGCAAGAAGAGCGAAGTGTTCTCCACTGCTGCCGACAACCAAACTGAAGTAACAATCTGCTCAGAACAAGAGCATCGGCCGTTTCAACCTCACAGGCATCGCTCCAGCACGCCGTGGTATTCCACAGATTGAAGTATCTTTCGACATCGATGCCAATGGTATCCTTAACGTATCTGCCAAAGACAAGGCTACTGGCAAGGAGCAGAGCATCCGCATCGAGGCTTCTTCAGGCTTGAGCAAGGAGGAAATCGACCGCATGAAGGCAGAGGCTGAAGCAAACGCAGAAGCCGACAAGAAGGAGCGCGAGCGTATCGACAAGATGAACCAAGCTGACTCTATGATTTTCCAGACAGAGAACCAGCTGAAGGAACTTGGTGACAAACTCTCCGCTGACGGAAAGTCAAGCATTGAAGCAGCACTGAAGAAGTTGAAGGATGCTCATGCAGCAGGCGACCTCGCAGGTATTGATGCAGCAACAGCAGAGCTGAACAATGCATGGCAGACCGCAAGTCAAAACATGTACCAAGGAGCTCAAGGCCAGCCAGGTGCAGGCGCAGGTTTCCAAGGTGGTGCACAAAACAGCTCTCAGCAAGGCACCAACAATGGTACAGACGATGTTCAAGATGCCGACTTTGAGGAGGTCAAATGAGACAAATAAGTAAAGGATTAACAAACACTATCAAATGGCGTGTAGCTCAACGAGTTACACGCCATTTTGT
>OMTC01000131.1 GCA_900313845.1 uncultured Prevotellaceae bacterium | reverse complement strand
GATTGCAAGGATTTGAGCCAACTCTTCGAATTGAGTTCTTCCATACGGTGATATATAAAGTTTCAAGTTTCAAAGGCGCAAGCGCCGTTACAAAAGTTTCAAGCTTCAAAGGCGCAAGCGCCGTTTCAAGTTTCAAAGTTCAGGAATCCTTTTAAATCCTTTAAATCCCTGATTCAAGCTTACGTATTTGGTGGCAAAATTACGAATTAATTAGAAAATAAGAAAATGAGAGAATAAGAATTTGAAATTTAATGGATTTACTTTTCCGCATTGATGAGTTAAAAATCATTTTTGTCCTATTGTCAAATCGTTCTGTGCGAGGTTTTTTGAAAATTATTCCGTAGTTTTGCATCCGAGTAAGAGAAGCCAATCAGGGATTTGAAGGGTTTAAAAGGAACAACGGAAAAAACGGAAAAGAACGGAAAAACAGAAAAGAAAGATTCTTTTCATCCGATGATTCTCATAATTTTCCGATTTTCCGAAAAATTTCCGATTTTTCCGTTGTGAAAAATGAAACCTGAAACCTGATACTTGAAACTTGACGAAGTCAATCAAATAATATATCAGTATGAAGAAAAAGACATTTTTATCAGTGCTTATGGGAGCAGCTTGTGCTTGTGCCATGGCACAGACTTATCAGGAATGGGATGATATTTCCGTGACTCATCTCAATCGGGAGAAGGCGCATGCGCTGAGTATTCCTGTGAAAGATGAAACGGCAGTGGATGAGAACCGTATGGAGGAATCACCCTACTATCTGTCGCTGAATGGAGTGTGGAAATTCAGATGGGTAGCCGATCCTTCCAAGAAACCGTCGGGATTTGAGAAACCAACGTACAATGTTACCAATTGGGACAATATTGACGTACCTGCAACGTGGCAGGTGTATGGTGTGCGTCACAACAAAAGTTGGGACAAACCGCTCTATTGCAATGTTGCCTATCCGTTCAGTTATGACTCCAACACCTATAGCGTGATGGCAGACCGCCCAGGGTGGTTCACCTATAACAACAATATGAAAAACCCTGTTGGCAGTTATAGAAGGACATTCACTGTACCAGCAGAGTGGAAGGGACGCGATGTCTTTCTCCGCATGAATGGTGCTGGGCATGGCTACTATGTGTGGGTGAATGGACAGTTCGCGGGCTATGCCGAGGATTCCTATCTGCCTTCAGAATTCAAGATTACCGACCTGCTACAGGAAGGAGAGAATGTGCTTGCCGTGCAAGTGTATCGTTTCACGAGCGGTTCGTTCATTGAGTGCCAGGACTATTGGCGACTCACAGGCATCACTCGCGACGTGTTCCTTTGGTCGGCTCCAAAAACGCGGATTCACGACTTCTTCGTGACGACGAGCTTGAAGAGCAACTACACTGTCGCTGACGTGAACTTGACAGCGGAAGTGGAAGGAGCAGACGTAGAGGGCAGTACCTTGCAGATGAAGGTGATGGATGGCACAAACGTGGTGGGCGAAACTTCTACCACGGTGGGAAGCAATGGAAAGGTGCAGATGAGTCTGACGATGGAGAATCCGAAATTGTGGAGTGCAGAACTGCCGAATCTCTACAATTTGGTGGTAACTCTCAATAAGGATAGTAAAATGGTGGATTTGAGAGGCTGCAAGTTGGGTGTGCGCGAAGTGGGTGTGAATGCCCAGGGTGCTCTGACCATCAATGGCAAGCCTATCATCATTCGTGGTGTCGATCGTCACGACCACAGTACCGTGAATGGACGAACCGTGTCGCGCGAAGAGATGGAGAAGGATGTGTTCTTGATGAAACGTCTGAATATCAATGCCGTACGAACGAGCCATTATCCCAACAATCCATATTTCTATGACCTTTGCGACAAGTATGGTTTGTATGTGCTGGCAGAGGCGAACATAGAGTGCCATGCCAACATGGGACTGAGTAGCGTGGAAGGTTTCAAGCATGCCATGGTGGAGCGAAATGAGAATCATGTGCTGTGGATGCGCAATCATCCTTGCATCTTCATGTGGTCCTTCGGTAATGAATCGGGTGGGGGAAATAACTTCCAAGCCGTGTCGCAAGCTATCAAGGCGCTCGACAAGACTCGCCTCACGCATTACGAGGGCAACAGCACATGGAGCGATGTGACCAGTACGATGTATGCCAATCTGGGAACCATCGAAGGCATAGGTCGTGACCGTCAGAACCAAGCCAACCAAGGACGGAAACCGCAACCACACGTGCAGTGTGAAAATACCCATGCTATGGGTAACTCCATGGGCAACCAGCGTGAGTTTTTCGACCTTTATGAGAAGTATCCAGCATTGGCAGGAGAATTCATTTGGGACTGGAAGGACCAAGGACTGGAAATGCCTGTGCCAGGGAAAGCCAATCAGACCTATTGGGCATACGGCGGTGACTTTGGCGATAACCCTAACGATGGCAACTTCTGTACGAATGGTGTGATATTCCCCGACTACAGTTATTCCGCCAAGGCACTGAACGTGAAGAAAATCTATCAGCCTGCCGACTTCCGCATGAAAAGCAGTGTGAATGGCACTTTCGTGGTGAAGAACAAACTGGTGTTTGCTAATCTCAATCAATTCGACTTTAGTTACGAAGTGCTGGAGGATGGCGTTCCGTTGAAAGAGGGAAAACTCGACAAGATGGACATTGCTGGTGGTGATTCCCTCACCATCACCATCCCCGACTTGATGCCTAAGGATGCGAAGGACGATGCTGAATATTTCGTCCGTTTCCACGTGGTGAGAACAGAAGCCACTGATTGGTGCGAGGCAGGTTATGAAGTGGCAAACGAGCAGTTCCAGTTGCGCAAGGCACAGAAGAAGGATGTGTATGCCAGCACATCGACGGCAGCTCTGAGTGTGAGCGAAACAGCGTCGAACATCGTATTGACAGGTGAGAACTTCAATGCCACCTTCTCCAAAACCACAGGACAACTCTATAGCTATAACTATCATGGAAAGAGCCTGATGAGCAGTGGACTCCGATTCAATGCTTTCCGTGTTCCTACCGACAATGATGGCCGACAGGGTGGCGGATGGATTGACATGGGACTTCGCGACCTCAGTGTGAAGGCTGGCACATGGAGTGTGAAAGAGGAAAATGGCACCGTGGTGCTCAACATCACCAATTCCTATCAGGGCAAGGCACCGACTGCTTTCAGCACGCAGATGTCGTATAGCGTGATGGCTGATGGAACCATTGCAGTGAGCAGTTTGATTGACCCTGCCGTGAAGGGAGTGATTCTGCCAAAGATGGGCTACGTGTTTGAAATGCCAAGCGGATACGAACAGTTTGCATGGTTCGGCAGAGGACCTTGGGACAATTATCGCGACCGCAAGGAATCCTGCTTCCCTGGACTCTACCGCAGCACGGTGACCGACCAATGGACGGGATTCATTCTCCCTCAGGAAAACGGAAACAAGGAGGAGGTGCGCTTCATCGCTCTCACCGACGACAACGGACAGGGACTCATGGTGGTGGCTCCTCAGCAGATGTCGAGCACCGTGGGCCATTGGCGTGCCAAGGACATCTATCCTTCTTCGGGTCGCAAGAAGCATCCTTACGAAGTGAATTTCATCAAGAACACCGTGGTCTGCATCGATGCCGCCAACCGTGCGCTGGGTAATGCCAGTTGTGGTCCCGACGTGCTCGATAAGTATGAGTTGAAGTCAGAACAAAAGGCATTCAATTTCATCCTCATGCCACTCAGCGAACCACTCACCGATGCCCAGCTGACAGAAAAGGCACGTGTGGCAAGTCCACAGTGTGCGCCTGTCATCATCAAATCCGACAAGGGACGAGTGACGATGACAACGGCAACCTCGGGTGCTACCATTCATTATAGCACTGATGGAGGCGCAACATGGAAGACCTACACCTCGGGCTTCAATTTCCGCGAGGGAGGAAGCATCATGGCATACGCATCGAAGGATGGACTGGTGCAGAGTATGACGACAGAGGCGATGGTGGATATGTATATCAGCAAGACTAACTGGAAGGTGTATAGTTGCGATAGCCAGCAGGGAGGAAACGAGCGTGCAGAAAATGCCATCGATGGCAATAGCAGCACTATTTGGCACACGGCATACGGTGGTAACACACCTTCCTGTCCTCACGAAATCATCATCGACATGGGCACCACCTACGAGGTGACGGCTTTCGTCTATGAGGGACGTGGAGATATGTCGAACGGACGTGTGAAAGAATATGAGGTGTATTTCAGTAACGACCCAACGATTTGGGGAACGCCAGCGGCAACGGGCAGTTTCAACAATGCAGCAGGTGAACAGGTCGTGGAACTCGCCGCTCCTCTGAAGGCACGCTACTTCCGTTTGATTGCTCGCTCCGAGGTGAACGGCAACGCATGGACCTCAGCTGCTGAATTGGGCATTCATGCTACGCAGACTGTCGGTGCGCAGGAAGAGACGCGAACTGCCATTCAAAACAATGCGACCTACTATCTGAAGGACCCCACGTCGGGACTCTATCTGCGTGGCAATGCCAGTGGCACCGAAGGACATTTTCGTCTTGCTTCGCTGAATCTTGACGACAAGGATTTTCAGTTTCTCTTCACGAAGGTGACAGGCTTTTCCTCCTTCTACAAGGTGAAGTTGCAAGGAGGATACATGTCGGAGGGTGGCAGCTATTGGACCTGTGTCCTTGCTTCCACAGCCAACACCACTACGGGATGGATGCAGATGGAGGCAGTGGATGATGCCGACGGATTCTATATGCGTGGACTGTGGAAGGGTAGTACGGACTATTTCGGTTTCGACTCCCACAATGTGGGTTCATATATCTATACGAATAAGAAAACGCCTGCGCTCTTGGTGATGCAGAAGCGGAGTGAGCTGTTGTCCGTCCCCTCTGTTTCCACCGACATCAGTCCTCGAGTGTCGGTGGATGGCAGGATGATTCATGTAGCGTGTGACGAAGAGGGCGATGTGGTGGTCTATGGCGTGTCGGGAGCTGTGGTGGCAAGCAGAACAGCTTGTAGAACGGCAGACTTTGCCATGCCATCTGCTGGCGTTTATCTTATCTCCTTCCGCACCAATGGTGGTCAGTGGACGAAGCTGAAAGTGAATGTGCTATAAAAAGTGAGTAGTGAGGAGTGAGTAGTGAGAAGTGACAGCCCCCTTCCTGCTCCCCCGAGGGGGAGAGAAACCATCCGGAAGGCATTTTTCACTTTTCACTCCTCACTTTTCACTCTACTCCCCTCGCCCTTCGGAGAGGGGTTGGGGTTGAGGCCTTTCACTCCTCATTTAATTTTTAAGCAAAAAAAATAGGATGGTATCGCAAAAATGATTAACTTTGCGCCCATGAAAATAATGAGTTACTGTAATAATAACACCTTAATGCCAATTCAAAATACTTGGGACGATTATATTTAGGAAAGAAATTAGAATAATTATTATAATTACTCCAAAAATTAGGAGTTGTTATAAAGAAAAACATATTATTTCTGACAAAATTATTCTAATTATTCTAATTTCTTTCCTTAAAGTATCCCTTGTTAAATCAATTTCTTTCCTTAGAATATCCCTTGTTAAATCAATGCTAAATCTATAAAAATATGAGAAAAACCTTTTTGTCCACAGTATCGTTATGGATACTGAGCGTGATGACAACAACAGCGCAAGTGAAACTGCAACCCACCCAAATCGACCAAGTCCTCAAGGCAATGACCCTCGAGGAGAAGGCAGCCCTCGTGGTGGGAGGAAACCGACGCATCAGCGTCGAAGAGAATAACGGCATGGTAGGAAGCCATTCCCATCAGGTGCCAGGAGCGGCTGGCATGACGCAAGCCATCCAACGGCTGGGCATCCCTGCCACCGTACTGACCGATGGTCCTGCTGGTGTGAGAATCTCACCCACGCGCCAAAACGACTCCCAGACCTACTACTCCCGGCATGAACATCCATCGTTCCCCTTTGTGCGGACGTAATTTCGAGTACTATTCCGAAGACCCATTCGTGACGGGCAAGATTGCCGCTGCCTACGTCAGAGGTGTCCAGAGTCAGGGAGTGGGCACATCGCTGAAGCATTTCGCCGCCAATTCCCAAGAGACCAACCGAATGGGAGTCGATGAGGTGATGTCCCAGCGAGTGCTCAGAGAAATCTATCTGAAGGGATTCGAGATTGCCGTGCGAGAGGCAAAGCCTTGGACCGTGATGTCGTCGTACAACCGCCTTAACGGACCTTTCACCCAGGAGAACGGCGAACTGCTCACCACCATCCTGAGAGACGAATGGGGTTTTGACGGAATCGTCATGACCGACTGGACAGGTCTTCGCAACACGGCTGCTCAAATCAAGGCGGGCAACGACCTCATGGAACCCGGCAACGAATCCCAAATCAAGGACTTGGTGGAGAAGGTGAAGAGCGGTGCGTTGGCAGAAGCCGAGCTCGACATTTGCGTGAAGAGAATCCTGCAATACCTCGTCAAGACACCGAGTTTCAAGGCATACAAATACTCCAACAAACCCGACCTGAAAGCCCATGCCGCCGTGACGCGCAAGAGTGCCACCGAGGGAATGGTGCTGCTGAAGAATGAAGGCAATGCCCTGCCTATGAAGGACGTGAAGCGAGTGGCAGTGTTTGGAACCACATCCTACGACTTCATTGCTGGAGGCACAGGCTCAGGCGATGTGAACAAGGCATACACCATCGACCTCATGCAGGGACTCAATGAGGCAGGACTCGAGGTGAACAAGAAATTGGCTGACCTCTACAAGAGTTACAAGGACTACCAGAACAGCATCACAGCTGCCTCACCCGCTCGAGGAGGATGGTTCTGGGGCAAAGCCGTGCTGCCCGAGATGCCTGTGACACGTCCTGTCATCGATGCGCAGGCACAGGAATCCGACATGGCAATCATCACCATCGGCAGACAAGCTGGCGAAGGGTCCGACCGCACGGAAGACGGAGATTTCACCCTCTCCGACACGGAACGCCAACTCATCACGGACGTGTGCAACGCCTTCCATCTTGCAAAGAAGAAAGTCGTCGTGGTGCTCAACATGGGCAACGTGCTCGAGACCGCCTCATGGAAGGGAATGCCCGATGCCATTCTCTTGGCATGGCAGCCAGGACAGGAAGGAGGATACTCCGTTGCCGACGTGCTGACAGGCAAGGCAAACCCTTCCGGCAAACTGACCATGACATGGCCTGTGAGCCTCATTGACGTGCCATCGAGTGCCAACTTCCCGAATGTGAGACAGGTGAACCGTCCACGAAGAGGAGGTAACAACAAGGTGGAGTTGCAGGACTACACCAAGCATTCCGAAGGACTCAACGTAGGTTATCGCTATTTCAACACGGCACGCAAATCCGTGTCCTATCCTTTCGGCTATGGACTGAGTTACACCACCTTCAGCTATGGCAAACCAAGCGTGAAGGCTACCAAGGACGGATTCGTTGCCACTGTCACCATCACCAACACCGGTACTGTTGAAGGCAAGGAAGTGGTGCAACTCTACGTGTCTGCCCCAGCAGGAGGGCTCGAGAAACCTGCACGCGAACTGAAAGCCTTTGCCAAGACACGCGAACTGAAGCCTGGGCAGAGCGAGACGCTGACCATGCGCGTCACCCACTACGATTTGGCATCCTACAACGAATCCACCCAGAGTTGGGAAACCGCCGCTGGCAAATACACCATTGGCTTTGCTGCCAACGTCGAGGACATTCGTGCCACCGCTCAATACACCCTCTCCAAGATGCAGTCCGTCAAGTGTCACGATGTGATGAAACCCAGCATGGATTTGTAAACGGATTCCATTCGTAGCAAAGAAGGTAGGCATTCATGATGAATCAGATGGTTGTTCGGCTTCATAGCCAACTGCCAAGGGAAAGTTTTTCAGAGTGTACTTCCATCGTTAATGCCAAGATGGGCAAACCATCAGGCATTCCGAAACAGGTCTTCACAGGGATGATAACGCTATCACGTCATTCCCGTGAAGACTCCTTTTTTTACTATGAGTAGAGATTGAATGAATAAAATGTGGGGAATATATAGATTTTGAGCTCAAGAGCCCCCTAAAAGTGAAAAGAAGTTAACAGAAAATTTTGATGTCACAATGTCACAATGTCACAAATGTTGTTTATTCCAAAGTTTTGATTTTTTTTGCAGCATGTGGAAGCATGTTTGCAAACTCGATGTGCTAATTTGGGAAGAAAATTGTGAACAAAACAAAAATCAACGTTAAATGAAGTTAATTGACCAGCTTCGTTGATGTATATCAATTGTGACATTGTGACATTGTGACATTGTGACAACGAACTAAAAATGAATACATTTTTTAATGAAATTCATTAAAAAAGAAATTTCTTATTAAATATTTTAATTATAGTCTATATATAGACTATAATTAAAACTCAGTCCGAGATTTTTTCGCTCTATATATGTGAAAAGAAGTTAACGAAAAATTTTGATGTCACAATGTCACAATGTCACAATGTCACAAAATTATTATCTTAGCATCTGAAAATCAAATGTTTAAAATCCTTTATATGAAGATAACAAAAACCGCTCTAGATGTGTTTAACATTTGACTTCGTCGAGCTAAAGGTTGCGAACTCACCTATGCCAAGTTAAATGCCATTTTAGCAAGTATGGAATGTAGCATAAATCCTGTTTGCGAAGGGTTGCCACTTGATTACATGAAGGAACTCAATGAAAAGCTATATTCTGCACGTAAAAAAATGTTAAAGCATGAAAGAATCAAAAAAGGGTTGAGATAAATCAAAAAAATATCCGATTTTTGTTTGGACTTTCCACTGAAAATGCGTATATTTGCATTGCTTTCAGAGGGAAGTCCAGTCTGACAT
>OMTC01000146.1 GCA_900313845.1 uncultured Prevotellaceae bacterium | reverse complement strand
GAATGGAACTGATTCTACATTCTTCACTCTTCATTATTCATTCAATAGAACAATTACTTGATATCGTTCCATTTAGGAGGGTTGATGCCGAGGAGATGGCGGACGAAGAAGTCGTAACGCTTGTGCTCTCCGTAGGATTCACCCATAGTGTGATGGGCACCAGGGATAACAACAAGTTCGAAATCTTTGTTGGCTTTTTGCAGAGCATTAACTACTTGCATGGTGGATGCAGGGTCCACATTATCGTCCAACTCACCCACCAAAAGCATGAGTGGACGCTCCAGACGGTAAGCATTTGCTACATTAGATGATGCAATGTAGCTTTGGTCGATTGGGTAGCTCATCCATTGCTCGTTCCACCAAATCTTGTCCATGCGGTTATCATGGCATCCACAAGCTGCGTAGGCTGCTTTATAGAAATCGCCATGGAAAAGAACGGCTCCCAATGCTTCTTGTCCTCCAGCCGAGCAACCATAAATGCCTACGTTGTCGGCATCCATGTAAGGATATTTTTCTGCCGCTGCCTTAATCCATGCAATGCGGTCTGGGAATCCAGAATCAGCAAGGTTCTTGTAGCACACATCTTCAAAATCACGAGAACGGAAAGAGGTGGTCATACCATCGAGTTGAACCACGATGAAACCGAGTTCGGCAAGGTCGGCGAGATTGTAGAGCCAAGGTGTGAAGTCCTTTGGCACATATTGGTCGCCAGGTCCTGAATAGATATATTCAATGACAGGATATTTCTTAGATGGGTCGAAATTGCTTGGACGCTGAATGAGTCCCCACATATCGGTTTTTCCATCGCGTCCCTTTGCCACAAACACTTCTGGTGCTTTCCAACCTGTTGCCTCAAGTTTGGAGATGTCGGCGGTTTCGAGCGTGCGAAGAATTTTTCCATCTTCGGCAGAACGGAGTACGGTGACAGGTGGATTGAGGACAGTAGAGTAGGTGTCGATAAGATATTTGTAATCTTCCGTGAAAGTGACTTTGTGGTTGCCTTCTTCAGGAGTGAGACAAGTGAGCCCTTTTCCGTTCAGATTGATTTTGTAATAATGAATAAGGTATGGGTCTTCCTCCGTGGCGTTAGTGCCAGCAAAGCTTGCATTTTTGCCTCGCTTATCCGACTCACGAAGACCTGTCTTTCCGTTTGCAGAGAAATAGATGATACCTTTTTCTTCATCTACACGCTGAATACCTCGAACATAGAATCCACCTTTCGTGATTTGACGGATGAGTTTGCCTGTCTTTCGGTCGTAGAGGTAGATATTGTTATAGTTGTCTCGCTCACTCGTCCAAAGGATGTATTTGCCATTACGGAAATCGTGGCGATACTGACGATTGTAGTTTACGTACTTGTCGGAATGCTCGTGAATGAGGGTGCGTACTTCTCCTGTTTCTGCAAAGAATTCATACACATAGAAGTTGTGGTGCCCACGCTCATTGAACTCGAACGTGACACTCTTGCTATCCCTTTCCCAGCTTGGAGCAGACACGTTGTATTGGCTGGCAATGTAGTTGGTTGGAACTTCCTTGACTTTTCCTGTGGCAACTTCCACAATGACAGGCACACGATAATTGAGCGAATCGCCTGGCTTGGCATATTCCTGCTTGTGGAGGATTGGTTGCACTTGGTTGCGTGGGGAGGATTCCACATAATAAACGTAGTGCTTAGGTGCTGGCTTGATACGTACCGTAGCATAGTATTTGTTATCTGGCGAGAAACTACCCCAAGAGGAATAGTAATATGTGGAGTCGCCATTGGTAGTAAGCGGCTTATCGATAGAATCGTTTGGGGTACGAACCCACAGGTTGTTGTCCTTGTGGAAAATGGTGTATGCACCGTCATTACTGCGTTGCACACCATCTTTTTCGTCGGGCACTTCCATCCAGTGGCGTTGTGGTCCTCGGTTTTGCCAATTGCGGCGAGGAGGTTCTGGATTGCCTGGAAGAATGGTAACGGTATTGGCATCAGCATCCACTTTCTTATAGACCAACCCCGTATCGGATTGTACGGAATAGTAGAACGTATGTGGTTCGTTCTCTCCACGGCGACGATTCTGATTGATCACTCGCACATTTCCATACGTCATCTTATTGGAATACTTCCCTCGGATAGCGTATGCATTCTTATAATCATTGACAGTGCCTTGGGCAGAAGCCGTAGAAATGAAGAATGAAGAATGAAGAATGAAGAATGAAAATTGAAGAATAGATGAAGGTTTCATAGATTATATAATTAAGAATTAAGATTGGCGTTGGCGTTAGCTTTGGCATTAGCTTGCCATCCGGATGGAAAAGCCAACGCTAATGCTAACGCCATTTAAAAAATTATTTTCTTCCACCATACGTGGCAGGTTTTGCATCCTTTCGTGCCATGCTGGCGAAGGTCTGAGGAGAGATTTTTACAGGCTCTACCATGAATTCAGGCACGTTGTAAGAACGGATGAAAAAGTCGTAGAAGGATGGGTCGCGCTGTGGCAACTCAAATGCCTTGTAGTCCTTACCATTCTTGTCAAAATACGACATGTAGAGGCGAGAGTAATTGCCATCGTCTCGACGAGAGATGAAAATCATCCAGCGTCCGTTGCTCGACCAGTTGTGGAAACTCTCTGCCTCGTTGGAATTGGCATTCTCGAGTTTGTGGGCTTTCCCCAATTTCAAGTCATAGACATAGAGGTCGGCATCTGGATGCCACACGTGGAAACAGCCGTGGTCGCCTTGAGCAAAGAGAATGTATCGTCCGTCTGGACTCACGCGAGGGAAAGTGGCACTCTGATTGATGGCAGCAGCGTCATAAACCAATTCACGAGGTCCAAATTTCTTAGTCTGTGGATTGAAGGACTTGCGATAAAGGTTGTATTTGATTTCCTTGAATCGGCTAATGACTTGTGTTTCATGTGCCGTGGTGTCGGTAAATTCAAAATGAGCAGAACCATAGAAGAGAGTCTTGCCATCTGGCGACCAAGTAGGGAAACATTCAAATTCGAGCGTGTCGTCTTCGATGATGCTCACTTCATTCTTTTCCACATCGTAGAAAATGATGTCGCTTCTTGAGTCTTCCACTTCGATTTTTGCCTTGTCTTTCGTATGGAACGATTGTCCTGTGGAATTGACAGAATAAGCAATGTAAGGAAGGGTAGGGTGCCAGGCAGGATAAACACCCGCACTAATGGTGGAATCTGTTTTGAGATTCACCTTTGTTGGCACGCCATTGTGGACAATCATGGTACCACCATGTCCCTGACGCATGTGGAACTGCATGTTGTCGGTGTGATAGTTCTGATAGGCATGGCAGTTGATGCATTGTCCATCCGCCTCACCTGAGATAATCATATTGTTGTAGATTTCTCGCTCATCGAAATTGGTGAGATTTCGCTGGTTGATGCTCAGCATTTCGTATGCCACGTAGGAAGGAGAAATGAGACGATAAGAGATGTATGGATCGATTTCCTCCTCAGCTACATGGATGGCAAATTCCTTAAATGCTTTCCAACCACCATCTTGCTTGGCAAACACTTCCACCTTGATGCTCTTTCCTTTGGATGCTTCAAGAATTTCTTTCCATTCGTCCTCATCAATGAGAATCTTGTTTTCCACACCGTAGGTATAGGACGTTCCATCTGCCGAAGTGAAACGTGCTACACACTCCTCAGAGTTTTCAAGTACCTTGAAATTGAGCGGAGCAATGTTGGGTGGAACCATCACGTCGGTATAGTCTGGTTGGACAGTAGGAACCTTATCCACTTTTGCCGCATCAGTAGGAACAGAAGGATGATGCGTACAAGCAGAAAAGATGAGCAAAAGGAAGAATCCACAAAGGGATGCAAATAATGTATTGAATGAATGATTATTCATGATGTAATTCATTTTGAACAATTAATACGAATGAATATTCCTGCAGAAGAAATAGAACCACCAGAATGTATCGCCAAAGGTGGCACGAGTTGCGTTACCCACTTGATCCACACTCATTCCGCTATTGAGCATCTTCTGAGTGGTTTGCTGGAAACTGCCGTAGCGATCCATCACCTTTTCCTTATCGAAAGGCATGTGGGTAATATCCACCTTACCCCTTTCCAAATTGCCATAGAGGAATGCTGCCTCCTGATAGTGGATAGGCATTTCTTCTTTTTCATGCAAAGTGGCATAATTGAAGAAGCGAGGCCAGAAGAGGTCGATGTCCTTCTGAATCAGTGAAAATGCCAGCGTCTGCTCTTGGAATTTCGGATTGCGCTTGTGGACATGGCTAAAATAGTTGATGATATACATTTCCACCAATCCCTCATCGCCATCGAGCGTGTTGTCGTATCCTCTCAAAGGTTGGATGTTTTGATATTCCAATGTCTGATGGTAGAGCTTCTTGTCTCGCAAATACTTTTCCCATTGCTCAGCCCATTCACGATGGAAGGTAGTGTTCTTGAGCATGTTGATGTATTTGAGTGCCACCTTGTTTTCGTTGCTAATCATTGCACAACGAGTAAGAGTCTTTAAGGCATCAACAGTCCATCCAAATTCCACACTGTTCTCAATGGACCAACGGCTGGCAAAATTTGCCTTACCATATTGATAATAAACCATAGGACCACAAGTCTGTACCAGATGCACCATCAGTGAGTCATAGACTACAGGCGGTTTTCCACTATTATCATAATGGAACATCTGGCTTCCGATAGTTCCCTTGTTCATCAAGGCGATGTTTTTAGAAATCACCATTTGGCGAGTCATCGGTCCTTGATGGTGAGCAGCTTCGTCAAGTATCTTGTCGTAATCTGCATTGTCTAACGCACGATACATACGATGCTCAGCATTGAAGTTGTAATCATCGTAGTTCACCTTATGAATAAAATAGCCCAACATAGCAAGCACCACCACGGTGCATGCCATCCATGTGATGTTTTGTCCTTTTGAGTAGTTTTTCTTCTCTGCTTGGCTCTTCCATACGTAGTTGAAGAAGATGAATATAATTGGGCAGAGAGCAATGATGATGAATGGAATGGAGTAGATTGGTGATGTGATTTGGTCGTTTTGGAAGATTGGGAAATTGACATCATACACATCATCGATTCGCATACGTACATATAGGAAATTGTAGTAGATGCGTGGAACAATACCTATCAATACGAGCAAAATCACGCTCCAAACGCCTTTTCTGCCAACGCTTTCTTCGGATTCATCCACCCAATGCAGGACTATCATCCATAACGCTCCGATGAGAGCCCATGCACCAAGGAGAGGATAAAAAGCAATGACCCAAATAGCTACGGCTACGGCTTTGACGATACTGTTTTTGATGTTGCGTATTCCCCAGATTCCTAACATCATCACCAATACACTCCATGTCTGCGAGAACCAATAGCCTGGATATTTAGCATATAAGCCTACTTATTTATATCAAGTATCAAGTCAGTATTGGAAATATGAAGAAAAGAAGCAAAAATAAAAAGAAGAAATTAGTAGTTTTTATAGTTTTTGTAAAAATTATGGATGTGATGAAGTCAAGTTCGAGAAAATTCCATATAAATTTGAAATAAATATAAGAGATAGTAAACATCTATATATTGATTTTTTTCAGAATGTTCTGAATGTTCTAATAGATATATTAAGAATT
>OMTC01000151.1 GCA_900313845.1 uncultured Prevotellaceae bacterium | reverse complement strand
ACCGCGATGGTTTTTCTTTCATCTATGTGGGCGATGTGCAGGATTCCATTGGTGGCAAGGCTAATGATTATCTGAGAATGGCTTTTCGCTCTCACCCTGAAGCTGAGATGTTGCTTTGCGGTGGCGACTTGATAGAGCGTCCTTCAGACCACTACTATGCGGAGACGTTTAGCGACTTAGACTCCATTTGTACAACGGTGCCAATCATGACTGTAACGGGAAACCATGATTATCTGAAAGGTGTCATCAAGAAGTTGGAGCATCGGTTCTCGCTGACATTCTCCTATTTCTTGGATTCGATGGTGGGAGATAATCAGGTGTATCATTTGAACTATGCCAATGCGGAATTCTTCCTATTGGATAGCGACCGCGAACCCAATTATTTGTGGACTCAGCGACAATGGTTGAAGGAGCACTTGGAGAACAGTAAGGCAAAGTGGAAAATCCTGGTGCTGCACCATCCTCTCTATTCCATCGGTGGCAAATACAATAACCTCGTTCAGCGATGGATGTTCGATGGACTGGTGAGGGAATATGGTGTGGATTTGGTGCTGCAAGGACATGAACACGAATATGCCCGCATGACAAGCGCTGGAGATTCGAATATGAAGGACAGAACAACACCTGTCTATGTCGTGAGCCATTGTTCACCGAAGAACTACAAGATTGTATTTGATGAGCGCTTTGATAAATATGGTCTTTCCAGCCGTTACTATCAAACCGTGAAGATTCAGGGTGACACTTTGCAGTTGGGAACATACGAGGTGTATTCCAATTCGCTCTACGATTCTTTGCAAATCGTGAAACGAACGGGAGAGTCGCAGCCTATAGTGCTCGACTATGGCAGGCAGATTCCTGAAAACATGAGTTATGAGGTGGATGAGGGGAGTAAGAAATCCCGCAAGTTTGCCGAAAGAATCAAGGAGTATTGTGAGAAGCATCCTGAGCGAATCCATCGGAAGAAATAGTGTGTTTTTCATAAAAAAGGGATGAGTCGGTGCGTACCAACTCATCCCTTTTGGTTTTGTCTTGTTTATGATGTGATTACTTCAAACCGAGTTTAGTCTTGATTTGAGAAGTGACATCGGTGGAGAGAGTTTCGGAAATGTAAGGGATTCCCGAAGTGATGTCCATAATGTAAACATATCCACCTGCTACACCAACTTCTTTCACAACCTTGCCAAGCTTCTCAGAGATAGTCTGCATCTTAGTGGAAGAAAGCTTCTGAAGATCCTGCTGGCTGGTCTGCAAATACTGCTGATAACGAGTCTGAAGGTCTTCGAGCTCCTGCTGACGACGAGTCTTTACAGCATCAACCATGGTAGCTTCGTTCTTCTGATAGTCCTCGAACTTTGTTCTGAGTTCATCTTCCATACGCTTAGCTTCGTCTTCCACCTGCTTCTGCTGTGCTTGAAGCTCTGTCTGTGCAGCAGTGTATTCTGGCATAGCCTGAATGATTTCTGCTGAATTGAAATGTGCAAACTTCTGTGCGAATACACTCATTGGGAGAGCCACAAGGAGTGTGAGAATTGTCTTTTTCATTACGTTTTTTTAATTTTATTGGTTTTTTTAAAGTTTTTGAGTTCTTAAGTTCTTGAGTTCTAACAACGGAAATATCGGAAATTTTTCGGAATATCGGAAACTTTGGCTTCACTGCACTTCGTGCTAGTTTCAAGTTTCAAGAATCCTTTTAAATCCTTTATATCCCTGATTTACTTTTCACTTTTCATTTTTCATTTTAATAGGAGTATCCGAGTTTCTGGAGTACTTCGTCGCTGATATCAATCTTTGGAGAGGCAAAGATGATGTTACCGCCAGAAGCACGGTCGAGCACAAGCTGATAGCCTTTCTGGTCGCAGATGTCCTTGACGGCGTTGTAGATTTCGTCCTGGATAGGCGACATGAGGCTCTGACGCTTTTTGAAGAGTTCACCTTCGCTACCAAAGTATTTCTTCTTCAAGTCGCTTGCCTGCTTTTCCTTTGCCATGATGGCTTCTTCAGCCTTGGTCTTCTGTGCATCAGAGAGGAAGACAGACTCCTGCTGATATTTCTTGTACTGAGTTTCAACTTCAGTAAGGATTGCTTCGATTTCACCTTCCCACTTCTTTGAAACCTGATTGAGCTGTTCGTTGGCACGTTCGTATGCAGGCACATTCTTGAGGATGTAGTCCATATCCACGAGAGCGAACTTCTGTGCGCTGGCAGCAACGAATGTCATTGCAGCGAGTGCGATGGTCATCATTATCTTCTTCATAATCAAATGGTTTTAATTGTTGTCTTTTTTGAGCGGTGCAAAGGTAATTTTAATTATTCACACACAAATGAGTTAAATCCCTAAATAGCTTGGTGGTTTTCCCTAAAGAAAAGGGGAAACTCCTATTTGAGAATTAGAGAGAATGTGAGACATTAGAACTCTTGTCCGAGAACGAAGTGGAACTGGCTGCCACCATACGAAGTGGAACCAAACACTTTGTCGAAACCGTATGCCCAGTCGATACCCATCATACCCACCATTGGGAGGAAGATGCGGACACCGAAACCCGCAGAGCGCTTCATGTCGAATGGATTAAACTTCCTGATGTCGCTCCATGCATTACCTCCTTCGAGGAAAGCAAGTGCATAGATATTGGTTGAACCTTGGAGCAAGAGTGGGTAACGAAGCTCAACACCCATGCGAGTGTAGGCATAACCTGTGAAGCCGTTTGGTGTGAGACTTCCGTTGTCGTATCCACGCAAACCAATGGTTTCTGAATAGTAGCTGGAGGAGTAGCCCGACATACCATCACCACCCACGTAGAAGGTTTCGAATGGCGACTTCTTGTTGGCATTGTAGTGTCCGAGGAAACCCATGTCGAAACGAGTCATCAGCACGAAGCACTTAGGATTGCCAGAGAGTGGAGTGAAGAATCTGGATGTTAGCTTCCACTTGTGGTATTCAATCCAGCGGTAAATCTTCTGCAAGTTCGCCATGCGTTCTGCATCGGCTGTTGAGATGTGCTTGCTGAGTTCAGCATAGTTGATTCCATCGAGGAGGGAATAAGGCGGTGTAGCCGATACGCTGAGCGAAATCTGTGAACCGCGACGAGGGAAGATTGGGTTGTCGATAGACGTGCGGTTCAATTGCAGAGTGAGGTTGATGTTGTTACAGTTACCATCGGTGATGAGGAAGTATTCCCAATCCTTCAGACTGTAGCGAGTGAAACCGAGGGATGCCGAGAAACTGAAGTTGTTGTCTGGCCATGTGAGACGCTTACCCCAACCGATGGAAGCACCAAACACTTGCAGGTACTTGTCTGGGTCGTAGTAAGAGCTGTAGTTGTTGTAGTAGGAACTATTGTAATTACCCATACCGTAGAGCATGGAGTAGTAGCTGTTCATGTAGCTGCTATTGTAGTAGTTCGAACTGATGTCTGTATATTTTGAATAGAAAGCAGATACTGAGAAAGAGTTAGGACGCTTGCGACCAAACCAAGGGTCGTAGAACGAAATGTTGTACTGCTGATAGTAGCTACCATTGGTGGAGGCACTGATTTCAAGTTGCTGAGCATCACCTTGAGGCAAGATACCACGGCGCTTCGCTCCCTTGCTGAAGAGGTTGCGCATGGAGAAGTTGGTGAACTTGATACCCGCCTTCAGAATCACACCTGTGTAACCATAACCGAGGGAGAGTTCCAACTGGTCGCTTGCCTTTGGCACCAGTCCGAGGTTGAGGTCCACGGTTCCGTTGTTAGGGTCTGGCTTTGGTTGGAAGTCGATTTGCTCAGGGTCGAAGTGTCCCATCTGACCGATTTCCTGATAAGTCATCTTGAAGGCATCCATGGAGAAGAGGTCGCCAGGCTTGAGTTTCAACTCACGGCGGATGACTTCTTCATACACACGCGTGTTACCATAAATCTTGATTTTATTGATGGCTGCCTGAATTCCTTCGACGATGCGGATTTCGAGGTCGATGGAGTCGCCATCCACATTCATTTCAGTTGGTTCCACTTGAATGAAGACATAACCCTCGTTGTAGTAGGCATTCTTCACAGCGTCGTCATCTTCTTCCAAACGCTTCTTGATGTGCTTCTGGTTATAGACATCGCCTTTTTCCATGCGGAGCACTCGGCTCAATCCTTCCGTATTGTAGATGGTGTTTCCCACCCAGTCGATGTTGCGAACATAGTAGCGTTGTCCTTCATCGATGTGGATATACACATCCACGAGGTTCTCGCCAGCAGGCACCACACTGTCTGCCACAATCTGTGCGTCGCGATAACCGAGCTCGTTATACTTCTCAATGACGCGCTCTTTGTCCTCGGCATATTTCTCGTCAACGAATTTCTGGGTCTTGAACAAACTCTTGAAACCCTTTTCGTTGGTTTTCTTCAACAAACCGCCCGAGAAGAAGTTACCATGAAACTTTCGAGTCTTGATGTGGTCATTACCCGTAATGTAAATCTTGTTGACCTTCACCTTCTCCTTTTTGTCGATGTTCACATCAACAATCACTTGGTCCTTCTTGTTCAGGTCGTCGCGCTGGACGATTTCAGCCTCGGCATTCTTGAAGCCTTTATCATCGAAATAGCGCTTGATGACAATCTTGGCACGGTCCACCATGTTGGGCGTAATCTGAATACCCTTCATGATACCGATTTTCTCTTCCAAATCCTCCTTCTCGCTCTTCCTCACACCGTTGATGTTGATTTCCGACACACGAGGTCGCGCAGCGAGAATGATTTTCAAGTAGAGACTGTCGTTCTGAATCTTTTCGGCTTCGATGCGGACAGAAGAAAAGAGTCCATGCTTCCAATAGCGCTTCACAGCAGCGGTAATTTCATCACCAGGAAGTGTCACTTGTTCTCCAATGGAGAGTCCTGAAATGCCAATCAGGAGATAATCCTCATAGTTTTCAACTCCTTCCACCTTGATGCCACCAATAGGCAGACGACGCTGCTGTCCATACAGAATGGTTGGGTTCTCAACATCCTGTTGGGCGTAGGCGCTTGGCAAGAGTAGCATGCCAAAAGCAAGAGTGAAAAGCGTTCTTAGTATTTTGTTCATCGTTCTAAATTATCTGTTTTGATTTTCCTTTTCCACCTGTTCCTCCGTCTTGCCGAATCGGCGCTGACGTTTCTGGTAATCACAAATCGCCTTGCACATTTCCTCTTCCGTGAAATCGGGCCAGTAGGTAGGGGTGAAATAGAATTCGGAGTAAGCGCTCTGCCACAAGAGGAAATTGCTCAGGCGCTCTTCGCCTCCTGTGCGGATGAGCAGTTCTGGGTCGGGCATGAAGTGGCAATCCAAATGCTGACTGATGACATCCTCGGTGATGTCTTCAGGCTGGAGTTTTCCTTCCTTCACTTCCTCGGCTATCTTTCCCACAGCCTTGGTAATTTCCCAACGTGACGAATAGCTCAATGCCAGCACCATGCAGGTTGCCTTGTTGTTCTTTGTGCGATTCTCCAAATAGCGGATAGCCTCCTGCACG
>OMTC01000243.1 GCA_900313845.1 uncultured Prevotellaceae bacterium | reverse complement strand
AGTTGCGTATGCATGCTGCTCATCAGGAAGGATTGAATGCTCCTATCTTGGGCGATAAGCTCTATGGAAAACAAAGCGATTGCAAACGTCTTTGCTTGCATGCTTCCCGCATCGAATTCAATGACACTCAAACGAATGAGCGAATTTGTGTGGAATCGAACTCAGCGTTTTAGAAATGGGAAAGAATAGTAAATGAAAAATATATTCCAAGAAAGAATTGCGTTAAATCAATTTTTTCGTAACTTTGCATTTCAAATGAATCTTTGAAATCAAAAAAATAGTAGAATTATGATCATGAATAACTGGTTCGAGTGCAAAGTGGAGACTGAAAAGCTACTCGAAGGCGGAGCAACGAAAAAGGTGACAGAACCATATCTTGTTGATGCACTGAATTTCACGGAAGCAGAAGCACGTATCATTCAGGAAGTATCACCCTATTGCAATGGACAACTGAAAGTGGCTGACATCAAGCGTGTGAAATATTCCGAAATGTTCACATCCGATAAAGAAAACGCTGACAAGTGGTACAAAGTGAAGTGTATGTTTATCACACTCGATGAGAAGAGTCAGACGGAGAAGAAAACGGCAAGTTTCATTTTGGTGCAAGCGAGCGATTTTCACGATGCCATCCGTGCTTTCGATGAAGGGATGAAGGGAAGTATGGCGGATTATGAAATCAATACCGTGCAAGAGACAAAAATATTAGATGTTTTTCCTTATAATACATCTGCCACTCCAGGAATTCAGACCCCAAATGCTCAACCCGAATACGAACAATAAATATTGAAATCTGTGTCTTTCATGATTGAAAAAGAATTGAAAGAGATTTGGAAGGAGCTACCTGAAGGATGTCGGCTTGTGGCTATTTCCAAATACCATCCAGTAGAAGCCATCCAAGAAGCCTACGATGCGGGACAACGCGTCTTTGGCGAGAACCATGTGCAAGAGCTTGTGGAAAAGCAAGCGGTTCTCCCTCAGGACATTGAGTGGCACATGACAGGACATCTGCAAACAAACAAAGTGAAATAAGATGCTGGAAGAAGGTGAGTGGAGAAACTATCAGAATGTTCGCATTTGTGGACTCATGATGATGGCTTCTTTTACCGACGATACAGAGCAAATTCGCAGTGAATTCCGTCTTGCCAAACAGATTTTCGACCGAGTGAAAACACGATTCTTCGCTGATGATTCTCAGTTTTGCGAACTATCCATGGGCATGAGTCACGACTACCCTATCGCCATTGAGGAAGGCTCTACCATGATTCGTGTAGGAACCAAAATCTTTGGAGAAAGAGTTTATTAGAGAATGAAAATAGTACATTAATAAATATCAAGGTTTATGGAAAGAAGAAGAGATATAGCACGAGAGATTGCACGTCGATATGGCAATGTTTCGCTGGAGCAACTCGACCAACTGACTGAAATCATCGTTCCCATCGAAGTTCACAAGGGAGTTGAGATTCTGAAGCAGGGAGAGGTTTGCAAATACATCTATTATGTGGATAAGGGACTCATCCGCCAGTTCTATTTCAAAAACAATAAGGAAGTGACGGAGCATATTGCCTACGAAGGAGGCATTGTGATGTGTATCGAGAGCCTTTTCAAACGGGAACCTTCTCGTATTGCTGTTGAATCACTCGAACCTGCAAGGCTCTATGCCCTTAATTACGATGAGTTAGAGAAACTCACCCATACTTCTTACGCTTTCTGCAACATCTTATTCAACATTCTCAAGGAATCACTCATTCTTTCTCAGCAGAAAGCCGACACCATCCGTTTTGAGAATGCCAAAGAGCGTTACACTCGTACCAAACAGGATCATCCAGACATCATCCTCAGAGCACCACTCCATATTGTTGCTTCCTATCTTCAGATGACTCCTGAGACACTCAGTCGAGTAAGGCATTCCTATTAGCCCCCTCCGACTCCCCCAGGGGGGAGAGATGCCATCCGGATGGTAAGTCTTTGACCTTACTTAAGGTTTCAAGTTTGACTTCGTCGAGCTAAAGGTTCAGGTTTCAAGTTTCAGCCTTTGAACTTAGAGCTCATTCTTCACATATATCCATTTTGAGTAAAAAAATCGACATACAAACTGATAAGGAACAGACAAAGGACGATAGCACCTACGACCACATCATCAAATACACAGGACTCTTTGGTGGTGTGCAAGGGTTGACTATGCTCATGAGCATCGTCCGCAACAAGATAGGTGCCGTGTTGCTCGGTCCAGCTGGATTGGCTCTCATCAACATATATAATAATGTGACGAGGCTCATCAACGAATCCACCAATTTCGGCATTTCCTTCAGTGCCATCAAGCATATCGCCGAGCTCTACGACACTGGCGACATGGAGCGCATCGCAAAATTTGCCTGCACCGTACGCACTTGGAGTTTGCTAACTGCCCTTTTCGGTACCTTGATATGTCTCAGTTTTGCTCCATGGATTAGTCTTTGGACCTTTGAAAACTACGACTACACCACCACCTTCATGCTGCTGGCTCCCATCGTGGGACTCATGTCACTCATGGGTGGAGAACTTGCCATTCTGAAAGGTACCAAACGGCTCAAGAAAATAGCACTCATTTCCGTTTTCTCCGCTCTTTCCATGTTGGTGGTCTGCACCATCTGCTATATTCTTTTCCATATTGACGGTATCGTCCTTGCACTCCTACTCAGCAACATCATCATTTTTGCCATCTACCTCCACTACTCCAATCAGGTCATTCCTTGGAAATCCTCCATCCGCTCAGCGGCAGTCATCAAGAGTGGAGTTCCTATGGTAGTGTTGGGTGTAGGATATATCATTGCCGGTATCTTCGGACAAGGTGCTGAATACGTGATTCGTACCCTGATTCTCCATTTCGGAAAGTTGGAAGATGTGGGACTCTACAATAGTGGCTACATCCTTGCCATCAGTTATGCGTCCATCATCTTTTCTGCCATCGAAGCCGATTTCTTTCCCCGCCTTTCTGCCTCGGGGAACAATCTGCAACGACAGAACCAAACCATCAACCAGCAAATAGAAGTCTGCACTCTGCTCATTTCCCCTATTCTCGTTCTTTTCGTCCTCGCCATGCCGTTGGTGGTACGTGCCCTTTTCACCACCGAGTTCATGGCATCCGTACCTATGGCAATCTGTGCCATTCTTTTCATGTTTTTCAAGGCACTCACCCTCCCTGTAGCCTATCTGCCTTTGGCAAAGGGTGATTCAAAAATATATATGCTCACAGAACTCATCTACGACATCTTCGTAGCACTGGCAGTTCCTTATGCATTCAAATACTGGGGACTGATGGGAGCGGGTTCAGCTCTTTCGGTAGGTGGATTTCTCGACATGCTTATCATCCATTCTTTCTACCGATACCGCTATCACTACCGCTTCAACAAGGCGAAATTGGGTATCTACATCATCCAATTCATCCTCCTGCTTTCCGTCATTCTCCTTTCTCTCCAGGCATCATCTCTATACAAATGGATAGGAGGCATTCTCGCTTTCATCCTCTCTCTCTACATTTCTCTCCATATTCTCAGTAAGGAAACAAACATCATCTCAACCCTCAAGAAAAAACTGAGAAGGAAATGAAAGTAACGGTCCTCACAGCAGTCTATAATGCAGAGAAATACTTGCGTTCCTGCCTTGATTCGCTCGTTTCACAAACCCTGAGCGACGTGCAATTTATTTGCATAGATGATGCCTCTACCGACCATTCACTCAGCATTCTGCAAGAATATGCAGCCAAAGACCCACGTTTCTTGATTCTCCATCTTCCTGAGAATCAAGGACAAGCCATAGCACGAAACGAAGGACTCAAACATGCCACTGGAGAGTACATTGCCATGCTTGATAGCGACGATTGGTTCTCCCCAGATTCCTTAGAGAAAGCCGTGCAATCCATCGAATCCACTCCCGATGCTGATTGTGCCGTTTTCCGCCTCCTGCTTCATTACGAGGACAAAGGCACAACAGAAGAGTATCCTATCAAAACCCACAAAAGGCAGTTAACAGGCTTCGAAGCATTCCATTTGAGCCTTGATTGGAGTCTTCATGGGTTGTACCTTGTTCGTACAAGCATCCATCAAAAATACCCTTTCGACACATCCTGCCGCCTCTATAGCGACGACAATACCACTCGCATCCACTACCTCCATTCTCGCAAGGTAGTTCTCAGCGATGCCACCTACCACTATCGTCAGCATCCTGCTTCAATGACATCCGCCTGCTCCATTCTCCGTTTTCAATACATGGATGCCAATCTCAGCATGAAGCATCAACTCGAAGAAGAAGCCCTACAAGGCAACTTGGGGGAACAGAAGGAGGAAATCATGCGCCTCTATGAAAACCATCGCTGGCTCAACATCGTAGGTTGCTATTGGTATTATTACAATCACAAAAAAGCCTTTTCTCCCTCTGAACAGCAGCAAATAGAAGCAAAATTCGCTTCCATGCTTACCACCGTTGAAAAACCACTCATCCGTCCTTCACTGAAATACAAATTTGGCTATTATCCTTTCCGTTCCTACTCCACTTTTGCCGCAGTAGAAAACCTCTATTTCAAACTAAGGAACTTGCTAAAAAATAAAGAAGAGTGAAAAATGATTCTATATTCTTAACACCTTTGCAATAAGGCTCTTCATCTTCTGTGAAGATAGTATATTCTCTTAGACCAAAACCTCCATTTATAATTTGAGTTTTTGCTTTATATAAATAAAAATCATCCAAATT
>OMTC01000141.1 GCA_900313845.1 uncultured Prevotellaceae bacterium | reverse complement strand
CACAAATCAAGCATGTTTTCCTTCACTTTCTGGTTTAGATAAAACAAAAATATACAAAATAGAACTAACTATTCCAGCTAAAACTTATTTTTATGAAATTAGTTTCCTCATAAACAACTTCGAACCATCAGTTGCTAAAATTAATGATAATAATTGGGGGACTATGTATTTGGATTATCCTGTCCGCATTCCTAAAAATGAGCATTCAACACTCCATGCTTATACCATTGATGGAATTGATGATGATAACAAGGTAACTCTTGGTGAAGTAAGTGATGAAAGTGATTATATTCCTGCAAACACTGGTGTATTGCTTTGGGAAGAGGAACCTAACGATAAACCAATTATTTTCACTGAAACAGGTAAAAATATAGCTGAGATTGGCACGAATTGGCTCAAAGGAACTACTGAGGCAACTCCAGTTGAAACAGTATTAGCAAGTAAATCTAAGACCGCTAAAGTGTTGACTTTGGGGAGAAACAGCAGCAACAAGCTTGGATTCTTTATTTATAATGGAACATTAGGTGCAAACAAAGCATATTTGCTTTATGATTATGGTACTGATGCTCCGATAAATGTGAAGGGATTCTATATCAGTGGTTTCGACGATTTGACAAGCATTCAGACGGTGGAAAGCGAAAGCACGGAAACTGGAAATTGGTATAGTTTACAAGGAGTGCGACTCAATGCACGTCCTACGCAGCGAGGCATCTATCTGAACAATGGCAAGAAAGTTTTCGTGAAATAATCAATTCATTTTATACATTAACACAACATAATATCAGCGAATCAATGAAAAAGAAATATATTGTTCCAGACACATCGGCAGTCAAATTATATACCATAAATGGCTTGTTACAGCCAGGATTGGAAGTAGGAAATTCAACTCAATCCACTGGTGAACAACTCACCAAGTCACGTCATGAGGAAAATTACGAGGAAAAGGATTGGGGTGACGTCGATAAGAGCATTTGGTAATCAGTCCTTCTCTTGTTTCTGGTTTTTCAACTATATTGAAATAAAAGTTTTGAGTCTCTGAAGCTAATCAGCATTTCAGATGATGAATAATATATGCCCCGCGTCATTACTCCATGGCGCGGGGCATTTTCGTCACGAATGAGCGAATTTAATAGTTGGGATTGTAGCAAAGTAAAATCACTCAATCATTTCTCCTGTGCAGAAAGTATGGAATTGGTTTTTTAGTGCTTTTTGCAAAACGTCCTTGGCATGAGTACCCGTGCAGTGACTCGTGTGGAGCGATAGGTTGGGATATTGCTTCAGAATCTCTGAAACCAGTGTTTGTAAGCTGTTTTCCGACTCGGAATCATCCAGAAGGTGCAAACCACCTATGTAAGTGGCAATGTCGCTGATGCCTGTCACTTTCTGACAAGAGCGAATGATGTTGAGGATTCCGTTGTGGGAACAAGAAGCAAGAATGTGGAGGTGCTGATTTTCTACGATGGCTACGGATATTTCGTCTTCAGCTCCGTAGGGAATGCATGAGCCTTGGGCATCTATGAGTGATAGATATTGATTTCCTTTAGGCACAGGGAAATCATGACAACGATTGAAGATAAGCCATAGTTGTGGACTGAGTTGCAAGTGGCTGTCCAACAGATGAAATCGCTGCAAATTCTGTTGAATCAGCTTATGGTTGGGATTCAAACTATGCTGATTCCCATGATGATTCGAAGAGTAGTTCCATGTCAAGATGTGGCGAGAAGCATAGATGCTTGCTTTTTCGTTCTGTTGAAGAAAAGCCTCCAGTCCACCCGTGTGGTCCACATGCCCATGCGAGAGGATGAGCCAGTCAATCTCGCCTACATCAATACCCAATAGCTGCGCGTTGCTCAAAGCCTTGCCCGAAAGTCCTGTATCCAGCAAGATGCGCTTCCCATCTGCTTCGAAATAGATGGAAAGTCCGTGCTCATGCTGCAAACGTGTGTCTGCGGCGGCTTGGTTGTCGATGAGGATGGTGGCTTTCATTCTTGGCTTTTCAAGCTTCTTTTGCTGTCTTGCAGCACGAATATGGATTCGGGTCCCATGTTGAAGATGAGGTCAACAATACTGAGGTTGGGGAGAAAACCATGCTTGGCGGAAAACACTTGATAATAAGGAGTAGGAGAGAAAGTTGTGTCGAGCGATAAGTCCTTCTTGGGAGAAATAACATCGCGAAAATCCTCGAATTCATCGGAAGAAACATCGGTTTTTTCCTGATAGCTTGTTGTGCGCTGCAACAAAGGTTGCATGTCGATGAGTTCGCAGCATTTCTCAATCAGTGCCTCGTTGAAATCCATCAGAAAATCATATCTCTTTTCGTAGAATGGATGGAAGTCATCTTGATAGTATTCGAAGAACGGACTGTTGAAATAACTGGAACTGAGTGCCTGCCAGTGTTGATGCCGCCAGTTTCCATGCTCGCTGATGCGCAGGTCGCGAATGAGTCGGCTCCCATTATCTGGTTTCTCCACAGGAATGGTCAGGGCAAGCGGTCCGGCAGGTGAATCAATGACGCAACGATTGCGATAGGTCTGCTTGATGTAGCTTTCCAGTGCTTCCACATACACACAAGCTCCGTTGGAACCCTGTTCAGTTCCAAGGAGCTTGGTAAACCATTGAATTGGTGGTAAATATGCTGTGGATAGCAACATGAAATTTAATGAAGAATTAAGAATTAAGAATGAAGAATGTGCTATGCAGAATGAAGAATGGAGAATGGCTTCGGCAAAACTGAAGCTCACTAAATAAATTCTTCATTCTTCATTCTTAATTCTTTATTTTATATTGGCTACCCACTTAAACAGTCGGTTCCAGCGGTAGTGGGATGATTCTGGGTTGGCATCGTCGGAGACGGAGAGCCAAACGAAGAGAGGCTTGCCCACCACGTGGTCTTCTGGCACGAATCCCCAATAGCGGGAGTCGGCAGAGTTGTGACGGTTGTCACCCATCATCCAGTAGTAGTCCATCTTGAAGGTGTATTCGTTTGCCTCCTTGCCATTGATGATGATTTTGCCGTTGCGCACGTCGAGTGTGTTGCCTTCGTAGGCACGGATAGGACGCTCGTAAATGGCGATATTCTTCATGTTGAGTTTCACCACGTCGCCTTTCTTAGGAATATACACAGGTCCGTAGTTGTCGCGTGTCCATCCGTAGTCGTAGTCGAGAGGGTAGAGACGTCCATGGAACCCATCTTTCACTTCCACGATGCTGTCGATGAGTTCTGTGTGGCTGAGCAATGCTTTCTTGGCAGCCTGAGTGAGTGGCATACCGTCGGTGTAGTTATGGATGCCAGCATGGTCTTCGTCGCTGATGTTGAGTTCAGCACGGAGTTTGTCGGGTAGGAACTGTCCGTTCTTGGTATAAACCTTATAGTTGAACTGTGCCAATTCTGGCTGAGGCATTGCCTTTCCGTCGAGGTAAATGACCTTATCTTTGATTTGGAGTGTCTGACCAGGAAGTCCGACGCAACGCTTCACGTAGTTCTCGCGGCGGTCGGCAGGACGCACTTTCACGTCGCCATATTTGTTCTTCTGTTGCTTCACCACTTCCTTTCCGATGCCATACACGGCATAGAACTGCTCCATCTGTTCCTCTGTGGAGTGTCCCTTCAAGTCGGGCAGATATTGACCGTTGTCTGTAATCACCTGTTGCCCGATGTTATAGCAAAGGTCGTAGTAGTCGTATGGATAATCCACCGCTACGGTGTCGCCAGCAGGGTAGTTGAACACCACGATGTCGCCCAATTGCACGTTGCCCAATCCCTTCACGCGGCGGTAGTCCCAATGAGGCCAGTTGATGTAAGACTGGCAGTTGAAGAGTGGGAGAGTGTGCTGCGTGAGCGGCATGGTGAGTGGAGTCTGCGGAATGCGTGGACCATAACTGAGTTTCGACACCAACAGATAGTCGCCTGTGAGGAGTGACTTCTCCAGTGATGAAGATGGAATCTTATAGTTCTGGAAGAAGAAGTTGTTGACGAAATACACGGCAACGAGTGCGAAAACGAGTGCATCCACCCAACTCATGATGGTGCGACCAGCTGTGTCGAGGCTCTTCCACCATCCCCAGTTGATTTTCTTTGTGATGTAAGCATCGTAAATGAAAGGAACGACGAGCAGTCCCCACCAGCTTTTCACCCAGTAGCAAAAAGCCAGATAGCAAGCGAGTACGATGATGAACCAAATCCATTTCTTGGCTTTGGATTGTGTCTTTTGTTCTTTCTTTTCTTCTTCTTCCCTCACCTTCTTGGTGCGGATTTTGGAATAATCGGGTTTACTTGTAAATATGCCCATGATAAAAGGTTGATTCTAAAATTTAAACAAATCCTCCGTGGTCAGCAGACCTGTGTGGTTCTTGGTGTATTCAGCTGCGAGTACAGCACCGAGCGCAAAGCCCTTGCGGGAATGAGCGTCGTGGGTGATGCTGATGCAGTCGGCTTCCGAGTCGTAGGTGACGGTGTGGATGCCTGGCACCTCATCGCGGCGGATGGAGCTGATTGGAATCAGGTTGTCGGCACATTCCTCTGAGCCAGTAAGTGTACCGTCAGCAGCAAGCAGCGTGCCGTGTGTCCAGTCGCTCTTGCGGTCGAGGTTGTCAATGATTCCTTCGGCAAGCGTGATGGCGGTTCCACTCGGTGCATCGAGCTTGTGGATGTGGTGCGTCTCACTCATCTTCACGTCGTAGCTCTCAAACTGATTCATGATTTTTGCCAAATACTTGTTGACTGCCGAGAAGATGGCAACGCCCACGCTGAAATTCGATGCCCAGAAAAGGGTTTTGCCTTCGAGTGTGCAAGCGCGTCGCACGTCCTCGCCATGTTCCTTCAGCCATCCCGTACTGCCCGACACAACCTTCACACCTGCTTTCCATGCCTTCAGGTAGTTTCCGTAAGCCACTTGCGGTGCGGTGAATTCAATTGCCACATCAGCACTCTTGAATGCTTCCGATTCAAATTCCTCTTGGTTGTCGATGTCGATAATGGAAACGATTTCGTGTCCTCTCTCGCGGGCAATCTGTTCTATCATTTTGCCCATTTTGCCGTAGCCAATCAATGCTAATTTCATGTTTTCAGTCATTTTTCGAGTGCAAATTTACGCAATTTCATTGATAATCTTTATCTTTGAAGACTATTTAATGTATGTTTATGAGTTTTAACATGTATGGAACAGTTGCTTCATTACGTTTGGCGACATAAAATACTGCCCTTGCACGAATTGCGCACGACTGATGGCAGAGTGGTGGAGGTGGTGAATCCTGGTATCTACAACCATGATGCGGGTCCCGACTTCTTCAATGCCAAGGTGAAAATCGACGGACAGCTGTGGGTGGGAAACGTGGAAATCCACATCCATTCCAGCGATTGGCACCGGCATCATCACGACAATGATGAGGCTTATCAAAATGTCATCCTTCATGTGGTGAACGAGGCTGATTGCGAAGTGTGCTATCCCAACGACCCCGATAAGAAGATTCCGCAGTTGGTGCTCGAAGTGCCCGACTACGTGCTGCAAAACTACGATGAATTGGCGCGTTCCGACGTGCAACCGCGATGCAAGAATGTGGTTGCCACACTGCCTCGGCTCATGGTGAACAGTTGGTTGTCTGCCCTACAGATTGAGAGGCTCGAAGAGCGAACCCTTCAAATCATGGCTCGTCGTGAGCAATGCGATAAGAATTGGGAAGACACTTTCTTTGTCACGATGGCACGCAATTTCGGCTTTGGCATCAATGGCGATGCTTTCGAGACTTGGGCTCGCACCGTCCCCCTTTCAGCCGTTGGCAAGCATCGTGACAGTCTTTTTCAG
>OMTC01000304.1 GCA_900313845.1 uncultured Prevotellaceae bacterium | reverse complement strand
TGCAAAAATCAATATTGCACCAGGCACGCAACCTGGAACTGTGCTGCGTTTGAAAGGAAAAGGAGTGCCTGAAGTGCAGGGATATGTGAAGCAACGTGGAGATGAGGTTATCAATATCAGTGTATATGTTCCTGAAACTCTCACTAGGGAAGAGAAGGAGCAAATGAAGGCAGCTCAAGAAAGCGATAGCTTCAAACCATCAGAATCCATCAAGAAAAAAATATTCAATAAGTTCCGTTCTTATTTTGATTAAGGTCGGTCCCCTCCAGCTCCCCCGAGGGGGAGTTTGTGAAAGAAATCCAAATCTGTCAATTGTAAATCTGTAAATCAGTAAATATTAATGACCTACAAAGAGACAATCAACTATCTTTATACTCGCACCCCAATGTTCCAGAAAGTGGGTCAAGGTGCTTATAAGGAAGGGCTTGAAAATACTTATGCTTTGGATGAGCACTTCGGGCATCCCCATACGCATTATCGTACCATTCATATTGCAGGTACGAATGGAAAGGGAACTTGCTCTCATACGTTGGCATCAGTTTTACAAGAAGCTGGTTATCGAGTAGGTCTTTACACATCGCCTCATTTGCTTGATTTTCGTGAGCGAATCAGAGTGAATGGTGAGATGATTTCAGAGCAACGCGTCATCGATTTTGTTGAGAAAGAAAAAGATTTCTTCGAACCGCTCTACCCTTCTTTCTTTGAAGTTGTCACGGCTCTTGCCTTTAAGTATTTCGAAGAGGAGAAAGTGGATGTAGCTGTGATTGAAGTAGGACTTGGAGGAAGACTCGATTGCACCAATATCATTCATCCAGTTCTTTCTCTGATTACCAATATCTCTTTTGACCATGTAGCTTTATTGGGCGATACTTTGGAAAAAATCGCTGGAGAGAAGGCTGGTATTATCAAAAAAGATGTGCCTGTAGTAATTGGAGAAAATCACCCTGAGACGCGACCTGTATTCGAAGCTAAAGCAAAAGAAATGGGTGATCCGATTATTTTTGCTGAAGATGCTTCTGAATTGTTATACCATAGAAGCAATAGAAACGGTGGTATCAATTATGGCACCAAGCATTTTGGAAAAATCAAGTCTGTGCTTGGTGGTTTTTGCCAAACAAAAAACACGAATACCATATTGCATGCATTGAATATTCTTAAAGATCCATTCAATCTCTCAGAAAAGAACATTCAAGATGGCTTTAAGAATGTCATTACCAATACCCACTTGATGGGACGTTGGCAAAAACTTCATGATGCTCCAACAGTTGTCTGCGATACGGGACACAACATTGGTGGATTTCAATACATTACGAAGCAACTTCGTGCCCAACGATGCAAAACACTTCGTATCGTTCTTGGAATGGTGAACGACAAGGATATTAATGGAGTGCTTTCCCTGCTTCCAAAGAATGCCGTGTATTATTTCACGCAAGCATCCGTGAAACGTGCACTTCCTCATGAAGAAATTCGTACACTTGCTGAGAAGCATCAATTAAAGGGCAATTCCTATCCAAGTGTGAAAGAAGCTGTTGAAGTGGCTCTTTCAGATGCTTCTTCCGAAGACTTCATCTATGTGGGTGGAAGCACATTTATTGTTGCAGATTTGCTTGATTCTCAGATTTTCCCTATTTTTGCATGACGTTTGCATCAATAGGTATGCAGCGCATGCATTTTTGAAAATCTCTAACTATCAAGCTCATGTTTAAGAAACTGCTTCTAACTACTTTTGCATTTCACACTCTTTCTCTTTTTTCACAAAACATAGTAACAGAATGGAACACTCCTTCAGCAGGTAATCCATTTATTCCTGGCTACTTCGCAGACCCCACCATTCGTAAGTTTGGCGACACCTATTATATATATGCCACAACGGATGGAACGGGCAATGGATATGGTCCAGCTCAAGTATGGATGTCGAAGGATTTTGTCAATTGGAGAAACGTTCTTCTCAATTGGCCTACCACCGAAGTGGTATGGGCTCCAGATGTTGTGCAGCAGCCTGATGGTTCCTATCGTTATTATTATTGCACTCCATGCGAAGTGAGAGTTGGGGAAAGCAATTCTCCTACAGGTCCTTGGACCAATCGATTAGGAGCATCCGATGCAGTGCTTGTTCCAGACCGCTTTGTGCATAATGCCATTACACTCGACCCTCAGCTTTTTCGCGATGATGATGGTTCCGAGTATCTCTATTTCGGAACTTGGGGCATTTACAAGGACTTTGGTTGTGGTGTAGCAAAATTGGCTGAGGATGGGAAATCCTTCACTGATAAAAAGCTGATTCTGAATACTGAAATTATTGATTTCTTTGAGGCTCCATTTGTGTTCAAGAAAAATGGCATTTACTATTTCACGTATTCTTCAGGTTCTTGCCACGATGACACCTATCGTGTGCAATATGCCATTTCAAAGGATGGTCCTATGGGTCCCTATGAATACAAAGGATGCATTTTGAAAACGAATGCAGATGGAACAATTCATGGGCCAGGGCATCACTCCATCTTGCAAGATGGCAATAACTACTACATCGTATATCATCGACACAATAATCCTCACGCCATTCACGGATTCCATCGTCAGATTTGCATTGACAAGATGGAATTCGATGCAGATGGAAATATTCTTCCTATCAAACCCACTCATGATGGCATCATTCCTGCTTCGCTTGCAAAGAATGCCAAAAAGAATCAAGTTGAGAACCTCGCTTTTGGTGCGAAAGTAACTGCTTCTTCCACTTATTCAGAGTGGTTCAAACCTGAATATGCCGTAGATGATAACAATGGCACTCTTTGGCGTGCTGCTTCAGCAGGACATGATTGGAGAGGCATTCATGCTAAGAATCCTGCTTGGTTACAGCTCGATTTGGGAGAAGTGAAACAATTCAATGAAATCTTCACCCAATTTGAGTATGCCACATTCTTCTATCAATACAAGATTGAAATATCGAATGATGGAACAAATTGGACATTGTTTGCTGATAAAACTCAGAACACTCAGCAAGGATCTCCAATGATAGATGTGTGTGAGGGTTATCAAGAGAAAGGAGTGAAAGCCAAGCCTGCTTCTGCAAGATTTATTCGCATCACGATTACTGACACTCAAAAAAATGGACACTTCCCTGCCATTTGGAATGTAAAA
>OMTC01000217.1 GCA_900313845.1 uncultured Prevotellaceae bacterium | reverse complement strand
ACTGTTCCTTCGAATATACTGGCTTTTACCTTTGATTTTACTGAACCTTTAGCTCGGCGTAAGCCAAATGCCGAGCCCTCGGCGTTTACACGGCGAACCTTCGCCATCGCAACGCCGAAGGCTCGCCAAGTCGATGCCGAACCTTCGGCAACTAGTTGAATTCAAAGGAGCGGTTCAGTCAGTCCCCAAATTTGCTTCAGACAATCCCCTAAAGCGCTTTAGTAAATCCTCACATACGCTTCAGTATAGCAGGGGTTCCGCTACGCTTCACCGCCTGCCTGTGTTCTATCGTCCCTACAGGACTTTCCAAGCCAAAACAACTCCTACCTTCTAAAGCGTACTTTCTTTCCGTTCACGATGTAGATGCCTTTTGATGGCATGGTGGAATGGATGCGGCCCGAAAGGTCATAGATGCGAGTTTCGTTGCGTGTTGAACGGTCGTCATTGTAGTGTTGCGTGATGTCAGTGTTGATGTTGAACAAACGGTCAAGAAATTCCAATCTCTTGTCTATCCATTCGTCGATGTAGCTTCTCTCGTCGTCAAAGTCGAGTTGAGGCATCTGTAGCGCGTCGTCCCCTCCTCCTTCAGACCACCGTTCCGTCTCGCGTTGCGCCGCTCCGCTTTCAGCGAACAGGTCGAAATAGCGGTGGAAGCGTTCTTTCAGGCTGTCTGCACAGAAGTGGCTGTTCCTCATTTCCGCATAGCGTTGCGCATAGTAGTAGCTGTTGTTGTACAGACTCTGGAGTGCAATGTGCAGTTTGTTGTGGTTGCTAACTTTCACGCAGGGTTCTAGCACGAGCCCTTTCCAGTCTCTTCCCCATGACTCATCCATGTCCCAGGGTGCTACTCCGAGTTTCCTTCCCTTGTCGGATGTGATGTCGTAGAAGTAGGCGAAGAGGTTCTTGTTTATGTTGTCGAGTCCCATCATCAGGTCTATCAACAGAAAGAAGTCGCTCCACACAGGCTCGTCAATCTGTTCCATGAGATTTTCGGTCTCTCCGCTTGAGATGTAGCGATAGAATTCGGCGAAAGGCTCCCAGTCGATGGGCTCTCCATCCTCCAAGTCGGGATATGAGAATGTCCAGCCGTTACATACGTTCTTTTCGTTGTTGAATGCTTCCTTCACGTTTCCGAAGTCAATGTGGTATGTAGCCTTGAAGAGTAGTCCTCGGAGAGTCTCATTCTTAAACTTCTTCAGTTTGAGCTGCTTGCGGTCGATTTTCTCGGACAGGCAATACAGCCCTTCGTATCGGTTGTTGAGGAACAGCTCTACGTATCGTCCCTGGATGGATGTTTTCGCCATAGGCTCCATTTCGCTCTGGTATGGACGGGCTGAGAAGTCCTCCCACAGTTCGAAGGACACCCTGTTTCGCATTCTGGAGCGGTCGATTGCCGCTGCGTCGAGTATCCAAGAGTTGTCGCTCCTCATTCCCAGCAGAGGCAGGTCCATCTTCTCTGTGCCGTCGGTTAGCTTCAGTCCGAAAGACTTCTTGGGCAGTCGCAGTGAAGTGGCTCCTCTCCACTTCACTTTGGCTGTCGGTACAGAGACGGTCTGTTCCTTGGACATGAGGCGGAAGGCCGCGCTGCCATAGTTCCTACTGACAGTCTGTGCATTCAGACTGACGAGCGGTAGGGTGGTGAAGTGGAGAGGAATGCTGCGTGACGACATGCCCATATTGCTTGTCGTTTCGATTATCTGGAGATGGTACTCCTTGTCGGAATCTATTTGGATGCGGATTGGAGTTCCTCTTTTCAGCGAGTCCCCGTTGATGGTGAAGAATGTGCTCAGCATAAAACCATCGAACGTGAACTCCACCTGTGCTCCCTTCATCTTCTGCATGGGTCCGATGGTGGCGAGAGCCCACGATTCGGTGGTGTCGCAAAGCATCTGGTTTCCATTCACTTTCACAGATTCAAGTGCCTTGAGCGTCCTGTTCCACGGCAGTGTTTGCGTGTGTGCAGACGTGATGTATAAGCATAGAAGTAGCAGGCAGGGAAGGACGGACCTTCCCCGCAATGGGAATCTCAATATCATTTTACGATGTTGTTTGTGTGAGGATTCGGACTGGATGTCTATGAATCCGTCACGGGGTTACAAAAGTGCGTTTAATTACTTCGATGTGATGATTTGCCTGCAAAAGTCATGAAAATTAGGGAACACACCAAAGCTTTTTGTCTGCAAATTGTCTATTTTTTGGGAATTCCTCAAAAAAAATGAATTCAAAGTTTCTCAATGTGTAAATTGCATACTTTTTGCATCCTAATTTACTTGTAAACACGTAAATTCTTGCTTATCTTTGCACCATCAAATAATACTAAGATGATACAGTTACACAAAAACAACCTGCCATTTTACTGCTTGGTGCTTGGTCTTTGTTGTCTGTTTGCTTGCTCGAACGAGGATGCACGGATGGAAGAGCGACTCAGAAAGATTCAAGCAATGGACAAGGCATACGTGGTGCAGGAAACAACGGATGAGATAGATTCCATTGTCAACTATTTCGAACAGTATCCTGCGAAGGAACTGCTTCCTCTTTCCTATTATTACGCGGGACGCATCTACAGCGATTTGGAGGATGCTCCACAGGCAGTCGATTTCTTTCAGAAAGCATTGGATTGCGAGCCCGAGGACAGTCTGAAGGCACTTATCCACAGCCAACTCGGTACGCTTTTCTTGCGCCAGCGGATGGTGGATGCATCGATGGAGCACGTGAAAGCCGCCTATAGCTATGATGTGCAAAATGCGGACACTACGGGCATGATTTTCGACTTGCGCGACTTGGGAAATGCCTATCGTTATGGGGAGGAGGATGTGGATTCGAGCTTGACATATTACTTGGAGGCACTCCGACTTGCTTCGAAGCAAAACGACAGTTTGATGCAAGAGGAGCTGGAGGGAAGTATTGCCGCCTATTATATTCAGAAGGATAGTCTGCAAGCTGCATGGAGATGGTTGCACCCCCTGCTACGCGGCATCGACGATCGGGATGCCATTTCTGCCAGCAGCCTCCGAAGTATGGCGGCTGAATACTATCTGAAGAAGGGTGATGCGGATTCAGCCCAAGTGTATTTCTTGCAATTGGCTGAAAGCGGTACGCTCATGGCACGGCAAGAGGCATACAAGCAACTGGCTGAGATGAGTTTGAAGCGTGGCGATATGTCGCGGTCGATGGTATGGATGAAGGCGTATGAAACATGCACCGACTCCATCGCCGAAGTCATGCAAGCGGAGGCTGTGGCACAAACCGATGCGCTCTACAACTACCGACTGCGAGAGCGGGAGAACGAGAAGCTGACGAAGGCGATGATGAAAACGAAAACGATAGCTGCGGGAGCCGTGGGACTATTGCTGGTTGGTGGGCTCTTCACGTTGTTCTTGTATTATAGGAATAAGCATAAGCGTGCCGTACTACAACTGCGTACTGAGCACTTGGAGCAGTTGCAGGAGCAAGAACGTAAACGCAGTAAGGCATACATGGAAGAGAACGAGCAGAAGATAAAGGAACTGAAGGAAGAGATGCGGAAGACTAACCAAGAAAACTGGCAACTGCAAGAGAAGATGGAGAAACTGAGATATGCCAATGAACTGGCTTCGATTGAAATTTCAGAACGCCGACAGGCTGAGCAGATGGTGCTCAACTCCAACATCTACCAACGCATCAATAAACGACTGCAAGATTCGAAGGATTACAAGATGAGTGAAGCGGAATGGTACGAACTGGAGAACGTGATTGAATCGGCTTACAAGGATTTCAAGAAAAGCATCGGGAATGTGTGCCAACTCAAAAAGCAGGAACTGCGTGTCTGTCTGTTGCTGAAAGCAGGTTTCTCTCCCATCAATATCGCTCTGCTCACGGCGCACAGCAGGCAAAGCATCTCTTCGACAAGAAGACGCCTCTATGAGCGCACTTTCATGGAAAAAGGTACGCCCAGCCAATGGGATGAATTTATCAAGACGATATAAAAGCCAAGCCCCCTCCAAACCTCCCCGAGGGGAGGCTTTCTGAAGATAGTTGTAGTTGGAAACAAATTAAGAATTGTATAAGACAATGATAGCAAAACAATTGAAACACAT
>OMTC01000147.1 GCA_900313845.1 uncultured Prevotellaceae bacterium | reverse complement strand
GGTTATTGTATTTGCCACCAATGGAATAGAGCGGATGGTGAAGCACCAGGATTTTCCATTTTGCCTTGCTTTTCTCCAAGTGCTCCTTCAACCATTGTCGCTGAGTCCACAAATAATTGGGTTCACGGTCGCTATCCAATAGGAAAAATTCCGCATTGGCATAGTTCAAATGATACACCTGATTCTCTCCCACCATCGAATCCAAGAAATAGGAGAATGTCAGCGAGAACCGATGCTCCAGTTTCTTAATGACACCTTTCAGATAATCATGGTTTCCCGTTACAGTCATGATTGGCACCGTTGTACAAATGGAGTCTAAGTCACGAAATGTCTCCGCATAGTAGTGGTCTGAAGGACGCTCTATCAAGTCGCCACCGCAAAGCAGCATCTCAGCCTCGGGATGAGAGCGAAAAGCCATTTTCAGATAATCATTAGCCTTGCCACCAATGGAATCCTGCACATCGCCCACATAGATGAAAGAAAAACCATCGCGATTCGAAGGATAAGTCCTAAAACTCAACCATTTCGAAGACGCTCCATTCGTACTCGTGCGATAAAAGTACCGTTTGCCTGGCTTCAAATCACGCAGTTTCGCATGATAATAGCAAGCCTTTCCACTTCTCGACTCAAACACTTCACCTTCGGCATTGATTCGTAGTGCCTCATTCATGCTGTCTCCCTCTGCCAATTCCAGATAGGCATCCTTGCGCAACACCGTGTCGCACATCCAGCTCACGTTTCGATTTCTCTCGTTGGAATCGCCAAAAGTGAGCAGAATGCGGTCGGGCACCATCGAAGGCACATACGCAGGTTCGTCGGGCATCTTGAACCATGTTTTCCAACGCGAAGCCACCCATATACACAAGGCAAGCATAACGACCACACTCATCCAAATCTTTAACTTTCGCTTCATATCTTTCTTCTTTGTCAGTCTTTTCTTTGAATAATTCGACCGCAAAGGTAAGAAAAACCAATGATTTATGTAGAAAAAAATCCCTCTTTAATTTTTTTGCAGTAACTTTGCAACATGAAACGATTTTCACTTATCAGCAATTTCACAGCATTGCTGTGGAACACCCTTTGGGTTTATGTAGCTTACATGCTTTGTCGTCTGGCGTTCGTGTTAGTCAATCTCTCCACCTACCCCGACCTGAGTCTTTCCCATGCCTTTCATCTCTTTGGTGCTGGCATCATTTTCGATACCACCGCCATTCTCTACACCAACGCGTTACTCATGATATTTTTCCTTTTTCCACTCCATTACAAGGAAACAAAAGGATTCTACACCGTATCGCATTGGCTCTACACCATCATCAACACCTTCTGCATCTGCCTCAACCTCATCGACTGCGTCTATTTCCAATTCACTGGCAAGCGCACCACCCTTTCCGTGCTCAACGAATTCAGCAATGAGGGAGCAGGCAACATGACAAAAATCCTTGCTGAGCAATTTATTGCCAACTGGTATCTGGTTCTCCTTGCCATTATCATCGGCATCGGTTTTTGGAAACTCTACCGCCGACCAACCAACATACCCGTTCTCCATAAACCAGCCTATTACATCCTCTACTCGCTCCTTATTATTATAATAACACCTCTCACCATTGCTGGCATACGAGGTGGTTTCTCCTCAGCCACACGCCCCATCACCATCAGCAATGCCAACCAATACGTGAATAAGGCAAGCGAGACAGGCATCGTACTCAACACGCCATTCGCCATTATCCGCACGTTCAACAAGACTCCGTTTGTCACCCCCAACTATATGGCTCAGGAGGAAGTAGAAAACTACTTCTCGCCCATCCACATCCCTGCTGATTCCATGCAATTCAAAGCCAAGAACGTGGTGGTTTTCATTCTCGAAAGCTTTGGAAAACAACACATTGGCTACTACAACAAAACTCTCAATGGTGGCACTTACAAAGGCTTCACTCCTTTCCTCGACTCCCTCATCACCCACTGCGCCTTGACCTATCAGTACTCCTATGCCAACGGGCGAAAGAGCATCGAGGGCATGCCTTCCATTCTGTCCAGTCTGCCCAACTACGTGGAACCTCTCTTTCTCACGCCTGCCTCACTCAATCGCATGTCGGGTTTGGCACGCGAACTCTCCGAGCACAAAGGCTACTCCTCAGCCTTCTTCCACGGAGCAATCAACGGTTCGATGGGTTTCGAGGCATTTGCCAAAGCCACAGGTTTCCAACGTTACTTTGGAAGAACTGAATACAAACAAGACCCCAACTACCATGGTGACGACGATTTCGATGGCACTTGGGCGATTTACGACGAGGAATTTCTGCAGTTCTATTGCGACCGCATGAACGAAATGCAAGAACCCTTCATGACAGCTGTCTTCACGGCATCGAGCCACACGCCTTACCATTTGCCAGAACGATACAAGGGAAAATTCCCGAAAGGCGTGGAGAGAATACAGGAATGCGTTGCCTACAGCGACAATGCACTGCGTAATTTCTTCAACAAGGCAAAGCATCAGAAGTGGTTCAAGAACACCCTCTTCGTCCTCACAGCCGACCACACGAGCCGCAACTACGACCCGTGCTTCACCACCCCATTGGGCATGTCCTGCGTACCAATCATTCTCTTTTCTCCAAGCGATTCCACGCTCCGCGGTTACGACACGGAACGTGTGGTGCAACAAGCCGACATCATGCCAACGGTGCTCAACTACTTGGGTTACGACATCCCTTACTTCGCTTTCGGACAAGACATGCTCAACACTCCTGCCGACAAAACCATTGCCATGCATTGGGTACCCGAAGTCGATGGGTATGAATTTGTGAAAGGCAACTACGCCATCGAATTCGATGGGAACCGCGTCACCCATGCCTATCACTATCGCACAGACTCTACTCTCCAGCACAATGTGCTCCACACCATGCCGCAAGACACGCTCAGCCAGATGGAACGCCAAATGAAAGCCTTCATCCAAAGCTACATGTACCGCATGAACAACAACAAACTCACCGTGGAAGAGTAAAAAAATAGCATTGAATCCGCAAATAAAAATCAGCCATTTTCAAGATTTTTTTTGAAAACGGCTGATTTTTCCGGAGATACACCACTCATTTTTTTTCTTGGGAACCATCAAAAACAGAGGAGCTGAATGACCGAAACGTCTGTCATTCAGCTCCTTTGGTGAAGGACTCAAGCCACAAAACCAATACGCTTCATCTTTGATTTCTCAGCCGTCTTCTGGTTCATCTCCTGCCATGCATTCAGCACATCCTCCTTCAGCACCTGCTGATAGTCCTTTTTCTGCGGCTTGGCAATCGAAGTCACACGAATTGCCATTTGCTTCAGAATACCTACCTCCACAAAGTCGTTCATCCAGCGAGCATTGGCAAACTTCTTATCCTTCGTCTTGAGCATTTCCGCAGTCACATTCCGAATGCATTCCTCCGTCTCTTTCGACAGCAAATAGCCATCCCGCAACAAGAGGTTCTTGCCAATCAGCGTCAACTCGTCCTCATTGTAATCGGGAAAGTCGAAATGGTGAGGAAAACGCCCCTTCAGTCCATCGTTCTTTGTCATCAAACGTTCAATGTCGTTCTTATAGCCCGCAAAGATAACCACCATGTCGGGGTCGGGCTCCGACAGCACCGTCAGCAGCACCTCAAGCACACGCTGTCCGAAATCACGGGCATCTTCCTTGTCCGTGAAAAGCGTATAAGCCTCATCCACGAAAAGCACATTTCCTCGCGCACGTTCCAAAACTTCATTCACGTTTTTCTCCGTCTGTCCGATATACTCACCCACCAGCGAACTGCGGTCCACTTTCACCACATCCCCCTTCGAGAGCACTCCCATCGCATGAAACAAGCGACCCATCAGCATTGCCACCGTCGTCTTTCCCGTCCCAGGGTTGCCCGTAAACAGCATGTGGTGGCGGTTCTGCTTCTGCGCAACCAATCCGAGGCGCAAACGCTCCATGTCGAAACGAGTCTGCAAGAAGAAATCGCTCAGATTCCGCTTCAGTTCCTGCAATCCCACCATGTTGTTGAGTCGATTCATACCCATATCAAATTCAGCCTTGTCGTCCCTGTCGAAGTACGACAAATCCAAGTCCTCCTCTTCGAGGGTTTTCAGCATATCCTTATCCAGCAACTTGCCCTCACCCATGCTGAGAAACTTCTGCATCAGTCGGTTTCGTTGCCTTTCGAGGATGTTTCCCCTCACGAATTCATTCAAGTAATCATTTTCGAGGGATTCCACACGCTTTTCCTCCCAAGCACTTTTCAGTCCCGCAATGAGTTTTGCAGTGAAAGCAGGTGTCAGCACATAGCCCTTCACCTTCAGAATGCCAAACACTTCCGACACAAACTCCGACACATGGGCACCGTCTGCAACCACTCGGTTCTGCTGAGGGAAATGCTTCTCTAACTGTGGGTACATCTTGAAGAACTGCTGAATTTCGCTTTCCTTGCCCACAAGTGCCACTGTCATGTGGTGATACTCAGCGTTCAGCTCAAGCATCCCCTGCAAGTGTTTCACATCATCCGCACGTTTCTCACTCAACAAGACGCGCACATTCTTAATCGTAAAAACCGAGTGAGTTTCCCAATCCCCCATAGTTATGTGCAGACTCTCCTCAAAGTCGTCATCCAACAACATGTCGATTACACTGTCATCCACATTTTTATACACCATGTGAGCCATGTAGCCAGCAACTCTGTTCAACGACTGCATCCCATCGGAATACACCACCAAATTGGTGTTCCATCTCATGGAGCCTAACCCACATTTGTCACACATGTCTTTGAACTTCTTCATCATCACATATTGTCTTGCCATTTCCTTCAGTTTCTTTCCGCCCATGAGGTCCATCACCTTTATTCCCGTATCATCATACATGTTCTGATCCATCTGCATATAGCCCAAACTGTTTTCCTTCACCTGTGTCACAGTCCCCATCTTCACTTGTCCCTTTGCATCCACCGAGAACATGCACTCCAGATAAGGTCTCTCGTTATACCTCAACTGAAGAATGTAATCATTGGCAGTGAACAATCCCAAGGCAGGCAATCGCATTTTAAAGCTTGCCCTCTGACTACATTTCGTCACCTTCTTCACCTCCTTGGTAGCAAGCTTGCGCGAACCGAACAGCAAACATGCCCCATAAAGGCATTTCTCCTGCTGTGCCTTCTCAAACCGAAAGACAATCGTCATCTCGTCTGCCCACCAATCCTGTCCTTCCACGACAGGCTGACCCACCTTCACCTCGATTTTGGGTAAACTCGGGAAAACAACAGGCACTGAGTTCAGTTCCTTTTGATACTTTACTTCCAGATTGCTAATCAACTCTTCTTCATTTTGTCTCACCAAAAAATCCTCAAATAACTTTTCGTACTCATCAATGTTACTTTTGCCCATACTATCATTTGCTATTAAATCGTTAAAGAAAACTGAAAAAAATCTTTCTTGAGGGGATACATTCGTAAATAATTCTAACGCGTAGTAGTCCTAACCCACCCATCCTTGCGCACGTGTGGGCTGCTACAATAAGAGAAGTAAATTGTCGGTCTATTCTGATCCCTTTACCACATGCCAATCACAAAAAGCA
>OMTC01000207.1 GCA_900313845.1 uncultured Prevotellaceae bacterium | reverse complement strand
AAATTAAAGCATCCCATGAATGCCTTTTCTTCAATGGTGGTAACGCCTTTAGGAATTTTTATTGAGGTTAACTTATAGCAATTGAGGAATGCCCATCCTCCAATACTCGTGACGGTGCTTGGTATAGTTACCGTGGTAAGCGCATTACACCCAGAGAAAGCATGATGATTAATCGCCGTAATGTCGTTTGGGATTGTTGTGTTCTTGCAACCCGAAATCAGTGCCTTTGTGCTGGTTTCAATGATGGCGTTACAGTTGTTGGCAGAGTTATAATGCGTATTTCCACTCTCCACAACGATACTTTCAATTCTTGAACAGTTTGCAAATGGATTACCAAAAATGGTAACAACGCTTTTTGGAATCTTCACAGAGGTCAGACCGATGCAATCCCAAAAAGCTTGATCTCCAATATACTTCATAGAATTTGGAAGGGTCAAACTTGTGATACTACAACTACTGAATGCTTGTTCTCCAATAGTTTCAAGATTCTTTCCCAAAGTCAACTGCGCTAAATAATAGCAATCTGAAAAAGCAAAATCTTCTATCCCTATCACGGAATCAGGTATCTTGAGGGAGGTCAGGGATGAGCATTCATAAAAAGCACCATATCTAATATACTTAACCGTGTTCGGAATGGTCACAGAGGTCAAATTATTGCAAAACATGAAGGCATACCTACCAATCTCAGTAACGGTATAGGTGATATTGTTATTTTTCACTGTAGAAGGAATGTTCACCGTGCCCGAATAGTTCCCTCTTCCCACCTCACAGGTCGTCTCAGTCAATGTGTTGTAAGCAATCGTTACGCCATCGCTATTGGTAGCACTGAATGATTCTGCAAAGAGATTTTGTGCTACAAAACTGGTAGCAATCAAAATAATCAAAGTCAATAAATATCTTTTCATAACTACAAGTTTAAAGTTTAACGTTTAAAGTTTATCGTTTAACGAAGTTACACTTCACGCTTCATTTAAGCATTATATCTGTGGCAAATTTATAAAAAACTTTTTATATACCATGTTTTTCATGGAAAATTTTCTGCTTTTCCGTTTTTTCCGTTGTTCCTTTTAAATCCTTAAAATCCCTGATTCATTCTACCCCTCTCTCCCTTTGGAGAGGAGTCGTAGATGAGGCTTTCATTCTTCATTCTACATTCTTCATTCTTCATTTCATCACCTTCCTGCCATCCTGAATGTAGATGCCATGCTGTGGAGCGGTGGTAAGCCGACGACCTGTGAGGTCGTAGAGGTGATGCTCCGTTGTTGATTCATGAACAGCAATGCTATTTGCTTCGGTGAAGATGCTGAAGTCATAGTGTCCACTCTGCAAGTCGATGCTGATGCCTCCATCCTTCAGGTCTGTCTTTTTCATATTCTCAGAGTCGTCCAAGTCATCAGTCGCTTCTTCTATTCGCATAGTTCCATCCAAGAAAGGCAACAGTAAGGTAGCGGTTGTGTTGGGCGGAACAACGACGTTCAGCGTGAGTTCCTCATCATCATCCCATGTCCATGAACTTTCCACGGTACCGTAGGGTGAACGATGGGAAGCACTTGCCCATGTGATTGGGAACAACGAAGGTTTTTCGCCAGCATGATTGCTGCGAATGCACGGAACGGGTTGAATCCAACTGTGCTTGAAACCTGCCCGTTCTTCATCGGTCTTGATGCCAGCCACACCGCTATAGAGCCATTCGCCCACTGCACCGTATGCGTAATGATTGAAGGAATTCATCGATACAGGTCCAAAGCCCGATTCCATGCTGTACGAGTTCCAACGCTCCCAAACCGTGGTGGCACCTTGGTCCACACAAAACAGCCACGACGGACACTCATGCTGCAAGAGCAGTTGGTATGCCACGTCGTCCAGTCCCACTTCGTTGAGCGTGGTGTTGAGTATCGCTGTTCCCAGGAATCCCGTACTGAGTCTGTAACCGTTCTTCTCAATCAAGTCACTCAGTGTCTGTCGCGCTGTCTCCTCGTCCTTTTCGTCAATCAGGTGAAACTTCAGAGCCGCCAAGTAGGCAGTCTGTGTCTGGATGGTGAGTTTGCCGTCCGCTTTCAGATAATGCTCCTGAAACTCCTTCTTGATGTCGTTGAACAATGTGGCAAACTCCTTGGCATCGGCAGCATACGCATCCTCAGCGTCGGCACTGAGCGCGGAAGCCGTGCGTCGCATCAGGTCGGCAATATAGGCGAAGTACGCCACGCTCATATACCGCTTGTCCGTTTCCTCGAAAGCCAGCCAGTCGCCGTAGGTAGCTTGCGCTCCCGAATGGGTGAAACGGTCGGAGTGGAGAGAAGACACAAAGCGAATGTATTTCTTCATGGCATCGTAGTTCTCCTCCAGAATTTGCCTGTCGCCACAGAGCAGATAGGTGTTCCACGGCACGATGATGCCAGCGTCTGCCCATCCACTTGCGGAATAATAGGTCCACTTGTGGAGAGGCGCAATGTTCGGGAACTCGCCATTCGCTTTCTGACTGTTCCTCATGTCGTTCATCCACTTTCTATAGAACGGACGCATGTCGGCATTGTAGCAGGCAGTGCGTGAAAACACCTGTGCGTCGCCAGTCCATCCCACACGCTCGTTGCGCTGCGGGCAGTCCATTGGCACACTCACGAAGTTGTCGCGCTGGCTCCAAAGGATATTGCTGAAGAGCTGGTTCACCTCGTCGTCGCTGCATTCGAACTGTCCCGTCTCGTCTATGTCGGAACCCACAGGCTGGGCTTCTATCCACAGCACTTCAACGTCCGCAGTGGCAGTCAGTTCACAATAGCGGAATCCGAAGAAGGTGGAAGTAGGGTGGTAGCTTTCAGTCGTGTCACCACGGCAGACGTATTCCAGTCGTGCCTTGGCGGAACGCAGGTTGGCTGTGTAGATACTTCCCTCGGGACCATCACAGCCACGTTGTTCCGACCCCGAGTCGTTCAGCATCTCAGCGAAACGGAAATGCAGATGCGTTCCGCTTGTCGCGCTAATCGTGAACGAAGGCCAGCCCGTGAGGTTCTGCCCGAAATCGAAGATGGCAGTCTCACCCGCCTTCAAGACGAAAGGACGATCAGTCTCCACCTCCTTTGCGTTGGCAATCTGTCCGTAGGTGCTGCCATCGTCCTTTGTCCCCTCATAGACAACGATTTTCCGTGGCGATAGAATCAAGTCGTTGCGTACCCGCACAGGATGGTTGGACATGGTGCTCAGTTTGCCCACACTGATGGTTCGTCGCGCAGCTGATGTCCAAGTGGAATCGACCTGCTCCAAGCCCTTCCACTCAATCCGTGCGTCATAGCACTCCCCATCGTAGATGTCGCTGAGGAGCAGAGGCGTGTTCGAGCTGACCAACCACGTCTCGTCAGTTTCTACCGACATCACCACGTCGTCGCCGCGTTTCATCAGCAGTTTGGCAATGAACGACAAGCTGGTATCGTTCGAATACGGCGCACCCGAGATTCTGCCCGACCACCAGCCAGGCGACACCATCGCCGTGATGACGTTGCTGCCACGTCGAAGCATCCGCGTCACATCGTGAGTCTGATAGGCAATATCCTTTGAATAGACCGTCCATCCTGGCTTCAACTCGTCATACACCGTCTTTCCTCCCTGCTCATGTCCCACACGCTCACCATTGATGTAGAGGTCGTAGATGCCCAGTGCCGAAGTGTAGATTTTGGCAGTGGTCAACTCATCGTCCATCGTGAAGGTCTTCCGAAACAGGACACTGGTGAACTCAGGTGTTGTGTTCGACTTTGGCGCATGAATCCAATTCACCTTCTTCATCTCCTCCTCGTCGATAGCAGTTTCGAAACAGGCAAAAGGCGACTCAACCACCGTGCCGTCGTTCAGTCGCGCCGTCACCTTCCAGCAATAACTGGTGCAAGGGGCCAGTTGCAAATCGGGGATGCAGACATCGACACAGGCATCACCTTCCGTCATGCCCGTGGAGAACACAGGACTTTCCAAATGGTTCGCTTCGTAGATGGAAATGCTGTATGCCTCCTGCATGATGCCTCGTTCATAGTCAGCCTCAAACGCCCAACCGAAGCGTGGATTCAGATGCGAAATACCAATGGGAGATGTCATGGCATTAACCGTTTGATGCACGATTCTCACCTCTGCCACGGCGCAAAGATGAACCAACAAAAGCATGAATGAAAGAACAGTTTTTCTCATTTTTTGTGGTTTACAAATCATTTTTGAATGGTTGTCCGCAAATATACAGCAAAAACAA
>OMTC01000159.1 GCA_900313845.1 uncultured Prevotellaceae bacterium | reverse complement strand
TAATCTGACAACTGCGGTGTTGATGATGTCGATTATGGGTAAGTTGGTAAGCAATCATCGTCAGAGGGTGATTTATGCTTGTGCCATTCTCATTGCTGCCAATCTGGGTGGTGCCTTCACGGTGATTGGCGACATGACTTCGTTGATGCTGTGGGTGAGGGGAGTGGTGACCGCTTCTTCTTTTGCTGCGGGACTTTTCTTACCTTGTTTCATCTCACTTTGCGTGTTCAATCTCCTGTTGTCTTTCTTGATACATGGAAGGGTGGAAACCTATTCATTTATTCGTTCGTATCGTGGTGATGATTCGTTGCTTGCACCTTGGCAGAAAAGTGTGATGCTTGTTGTGGGTATTGTGGGCTTGTGGTCCATCCCAACTTTTTCTTCCATCACGCATTTCCCAGCCTTCTTGGGAGCCATGTGTGTGCTGGCGTTGATTTGGGTGCTGGAAGGTGCATTCACTTTCCGCTTGAATGGCAATATCTTCTTTGTTCGTAGGGATTATATCAGAAACACGGAATTTATCGGTAGTCAGCTGATTCTTTATTATATCGGCATTTCACTGGGTGTAGGTGCATTGAAGGAATGTGGCGCTTTGGATGCTGCACGTGATTTCCTTACCCAGAACTTCCACAATGTATATGCTTATGGAGCCATTACAGGTTTGCTTTCTTGCGTTGTGGATAATATCCCATTCGTGATGTCGGGAATGAACATGTTTGAGTTGAATAGCACTCCTGATACGGTGATGGATGGTAGTTATTGGCAGATGCTTTCCTTCTGCAGCGCCATTGGTGGTTGCTTGCTTTATGTAGGAACATTGGCTGGACATGCTGTGGTGGAAGTGGAGAACATCCGTCTTTCATGGTACTGGAGACATATTGTTTGGCGTGTGGCAGTGGCTTGGGCAGCTGGTATGCTTGTCTTCTGGCTGACACACTAACGAAAAAAAAGGCTTCGGCAAAACCGAAGCTTACAGAGAAAGAAAAAGGCTTTGGCAGAACTGAAGCTTACTGAGAACGAAGACTTAAAAAAGGACTGTTTTAAAAATGATTCAATATGAGAAGGATTAATTGCATAGGAATATTGACCTCGGGTGGTGACTCACCTGGTATGAATGCTGCAATACGTGCGGTGACTCGTACTGCTATCAGCAAGGGATTTAAGGTGAAGGGTATTTATCGTGGTTATGATGGTCTGATTAACGACGAAATCAAGGAATTCACTTCTGAGAGTGTGAGCAATATTGTGGCTCGTGGTGGTACGATACTGAAAAGTGCTCGTTCCAAGGAGTTTATGACTCCAGAGGGACGCGAAAAGGCATACGCCACTATGCAGAAGGAGGGCATTGATGCATTGGTGGTGATAGGTGGAAATGGTTCACTGACGGGTGCTCACAATTTTGCTCGGGAGCATAATGTGCCTTGCATTGGTTTGCCTGGAACGATTGACAATGACCTCTACGGCACGGACCTTACGATAGGATACGACACGACACTGAATACGATTGTGGAGTGCGTGGATAAGATTCGTGACACTGCCAATAGTCATGAGCGTATCTTTTTCGTGGAGGTGATGGGACGTGATGCTGGTTTCTTGGCTCAGAACAGTGCCATTGCCAGTGGTGCGGAGGCTGCCATTATCCCTGAGGATAGTACTGATGCCGACCAGTTGGAGCATTTCATTGGACGAGGCATTCGTAAGAGCAAGAACTCGAGTATTGTTATCGTGAGCGAAAGTCCAAAGTGTGGCGCCATGTTCTATGCGGAACGAGTGAAGAAGGAGTATCCTCAATACGATGTGCGTGTTTCTATACTTGGACACTTGCAGCGTGGAGGTAGTCCTACGGCACGAGACCGCATTCTTGCCACTCGTTTGGGTGCTGGAGTTATTGACGCTTTGATGGATGGACAGCGCAATGTGATGATTGGTATTCGCAATGATGAAGTTATCTATGTGCCATTTGCTGATGCCATTCGAAGCGATAAACCAATGAATAAGAATTTGATTAAGGTACTCGACCAATTGTCTATTTGATGGGGTGTTCTGAAAAAGATTTTGGAAACCCAAACACCTGGGGCATTGTATGTAATAGCCACTCTCGAAAAGTTCTGAAACGTTGGGAGCAAGTGCGTCCCTACGTTGAAGAAAAGGGAGTGGTATATGAGTTTTTTGCCTCTGACGGAAAAGAAGAGATTGGACAAAAGGCAAGGGAGTTATGCCAACAGGGATGCAAGACCTTGGTGGTTATCGGAAGTGATGGCACTCTGAATGATGTTATCAACGGTGTGTTGTCTCTGCCATTGTTACCAGAAGGCTTTGCGTTGGGTATGATTCCTGCGGGAATAGGGAACGATTTCGCTTCTTTTTGGGATATTCCTGTGGATAGTTTCAAGCAGGCGGTGGATAACATACTTGCTCGAAGGTTGAAGAGAATCGATGTGGGGGTTTGTAAGTATGAGGATGAGAATCATGCTCAGCAGGTGCGCTATTTTCTTAATTGCGTGAATATAGGTTTAGGTGCCCGTCTCGTTGAATTGACAAATCGTTATCAGAGTTTGATTCCTTCCAAAAAACTGTCTTTGATTCCAATTTTCATTGGACAGATTTTTTCTCGCAAGTCTTTCAACATAGCTTTTGTGGCAGACACTGAAAAGGAGCGGCAAAACGTGATGTCGATTTGCATCGGAAATGCTACGGGCTATGGACAAACACCGAATGCGGTTCCATATAATGGCTTTTTGGACATGTCGGTGATTACCCGTCCGAAATGGTGGCAACTTTTTCAAGGATTCTGGATGTTGGGCAAGGGTCAGTTCTTGAATTATAAGAATGTGCATCCATACCGACTTGAAAAGTTGGAATTTACGGATGTGGGCAAGGCAAGCATCAGTCTCGATGGACGTTTCTTGCGGGAAAAATCTTGCGTGCCACTTCGACTGTCAGTCCTTCCTGATTATCTGGATTTCATTATTAATGCTCATTGATTCTCCTTTCTGAAACATAAAGAATTCTTGGCGTATGATATTGAAAAAAAGGCTTTGTATATTTGTCCTTACTTGTATTTGTTCCTGTTTTGCTTTCGCACAAGATTTGGACAAACAGACTGATAGTGTGCTGACATACGTGAAGCATGCCATGCTTTTCAATGAGTCGATGCCCCAGGAAAAAGTGTATTTGCATTTCGACAATACGGGATATTTCAAAGGAGAACGGATTTGGTTTAAGGCATATTTGCGTAGGGCAGATACAGGTGCTCCCAGTAATATCAGCAAGGTACTGTATGTTGAACTTTTGAATCCAAGTGGCGATGTGATTCAAAAGCGAAAGTTGAAAGTGGAAAACGGTGAGGCTCAAGGAGATATATTGCTTGATAGTATTCTTGGTACAGGTTTCTATGAGGTGCGTGCTTTCACTCGCTACATGATGAATTTTGGTGATGCTACGGCTTTTTCTCGTGTGTTTCCTATTTTCAAAGAACCTGAGCAAGAAGGGGATTATTCAAAGCCTACGATTGATGAATTGAGTTTCCGACATCGTTTACCTGAAAGGGATAGGGATGAGGATGAGAATGCTTTGGAGGCTGAAGATGGAAAGAGACGAAAAGCAAAGGGATTCAATGTGAGTTTCTATCCAGAAGGAGGAGATTTGGTGAGAGGATTGCAGAGTAGGGTGGCATTTGTGGTAACAGATAAGGATGGAACCCCTGTTCCCACTCGAGGTGTGATTAAAAATGAAACGGAAGAAGCGCTTGCCGTGGTACGTTCTGGCGACGATGGAAGAGGAATCTTCGAAATCATACCGCAGGGAGAAAAACTGACATTGATTCTGACAGACGAGGAGAAAAAACTTCATACTTTCAGTTTGCCTGCTCCGAAGGCTGAGGGATGTGTGGTGAGAGTGAATGCGGTGGATGAGGGAGATGTGAAGATTCTGATGATGAGCACTCCTGCCATGCATGGGAGGCTTCTTGGATACACCATCATGAATGGAGGACGGATTGTGAGAGCAGATACCTTGAAATCGGAATCTGCTGTGCAATTGGAAATAGACAGAAATCTACTTCGCCCAGGAGTGAATCAGTTTACTTTGTTCTCCACAAATGGACAAATCCAAGCTGAACGACTTTTCTTTATTTGCCCTCGAGTGAATGATGTGGATTCCATTCGATTCACCACCCAGACAGAAACGCTTTCTCCTTGTGGAAAGGTGAAGTTTGATGTGCAGACTGCCCCTAATGCAGATTTCCTGGTGCAAGGATGGCGTCGATATGATTGGAATTTGATAGCGGGAACTCGTCCTTTTGAGAAGATTCAGCAGATTGAGGACCATTTGTATATATTCGGACAACTTCGTCCTTCGCTTTCTGCATGGATTAAAAAGAATCCTGTAAATGGTGTGGATTTGACTGCCTATTTATACAATAAAGATGGAGCACATCTGAGCGGTGAATGTCGAACGGATTCAGCAGGAAATTATGCTTTTGTGCTACCTGATATAGAAGAAGAATGGAAATTATCCATCCAAACCCGTTTGGAAGATAAGTTGAAAAGTTATACTGTTGCTATCAATCGACATTTCTCTCCTAAATCACGTTACCTTTCCTCGTTGGAAACTTCCATGATTCCAAAGAATAAAGCTAATTTTTTCAAACCAAAGAATGTTGACGCAACTAATGAATTTGGTGATGATGAGGATGGTGCATTAAGAAGACGAGTGGGAAAGAGGGAGTTTGTTACCCAAACTGTGAAAGTAAAAGCGAAGAAGCACTATTGGACTGACTTTGATGGAGGATGGTATAATGAGAATAACGGAAGGCGCAAGGCATTGCTTTTCTATGATTGTGACGCAGCCAGTGATGAGATAGCTGATAAGGGAGAAGTTCAACCTACTGTCTATCAATGGCTTTCATCCCGTAATAAATTCTTGGAAAGAACGGATTTGACTTTCAGTCAAGATATGAATAGTGAAACCCCAGACCCTTCAATCAAGTTTATTGCAGCTGAGACAAGTGACAGCAGTGGCAATTTCTTTATAGATGGTCCAAGTTACAATGGAAGGCCAATTGTTTGGATTTTAAATAATAAGTATGCTGGTACTACGAGCCTCGGTGCAACTCGAATTAATTCTTTCAATGTTAAAGAACCCAATATTGAGCCAATGCCTACCTTTCTTGATGAGGTGAAATCGGTATATATCGTGGAGCAGGCAAATGTGATGAATTCCTATATTATATGTTCTGATATTGAAGGAAATAGTCCTGCCATCTTCTTTGTTTATACACATCCCACTTACTCTACCGCCAGCAAGAAGGGACATCGCAATACGCATTTCCAGGGATTCAATGTGCCAAGCAAATTTGAGATGGAGGATTATTCAGTGATTCCTCCGATGGATGATTTCCGACGTACCATTTATTGGCAACCTTCGGTGAAAACGGATGCTCAGGGAAAAGCAACAATTGAGTTTTATAACAACTCCACTTGCGAGCAGATGTATATTTCAGCAGAGGGAATGTCGAAGAATGGAAGGTGCTTGGTGAATGAATAAAAAGGAAATGAGATAATGGTAGTTTCTTTTTCGAAGAATAAAAAAGTATAAGTAAAAGAAACACCCAGCAATCGATGGACTGCTGGGTGTTTGCTATTTGTAGTTTGTGTGTAGTGTTTTCTACTACTTCACCTTATCAACGATAGCCTTGAATGCTTCAGGGTTATTCATTGCAAGGTTGGCAAGAGTCTTGCGGTTGATTTCGATACCTGCCTTGTGGATGGCACCCATCAACTGGCTGTAAGACATACCTTCAAGACGAGCTGCTGCATTGATACGCTGAATCCAAAGTGAACGGTACTCGCGCTTCTTGAGCTTGCGGCCTACGTATGCATAGGTGAGACCCTTCTCATAGGCATTTTTTGCAACTGTCCACACGTTCTTACGGGCACCAAACTGACCCTTAACGCGCTTCAAAATCTTCTTTCTTCTTGCACGTGATGCTACGTGATTTACTGATCTTGGCATAATTTTGATTCTTTTTGAATGTTAGCGCCACGGCATTTCTACTTCGTGAACTTTATGCTAATCATTCGGTTTAACTTTTTGTTTACTTGGAAAGATTTCTTTTCTCGTTTTCTCAAACTGAATTTGGATTAACGAAGAACGAGGAGGTCAAGAACCTGCTTGCGGTTTGCCTTTACGACAATTGCGCTGTGGTCGAGATTTCTCTTCTGCTTCTTGGTCTTCTTAGTCAGAATGTGACTGTGGTAAGCGTGCTGACGCTTAATCTTTCCTGTGCCAGTAAGCTTGAAACGCTTCTTGGCAGCTGAGCTGGTTTTTACTTTTGGCATTTTTTCTTTATGTTTTAATTATTATTAGCTGTGGCAACGTATATACCAGGACGTTACGCACATGTTGTTTAGATATAAATGAGAAGTGAGGAGTGAGGAAATGGGTGGGTGTCCACAGATTATTCCTGCTCGTTCTCCTCTGCTTCTTCAGTCGCTTCAACCACAGGGGTTGGTTTTGCAACTTCTGCATTAGCCTTTGCCTTTGCTTCTGCATTAGCCTTAGCCTTTTCTGCATCCATCTTCTGCTGGCTCTTCTTTGGCTGTCCAGCTTTCTTTGGAGCGAGGATGATGCTCATGCGCTTTCCTTCAAGTACTGGCATGCTTTCCACTTTGGCAATTTCCTCGAGGTCGTTAGCGAAACGAAGAAGAAGTACTTCGCCTTGCTCCTTGAACACGATGGAGCGTCCCTTGAAGAACACGTAGGCTTTCACCTTGTTGCCATCGTTGAGGAATTCCACTGCATGCTTCAGCTTGAAGTTGTAGTCGGCTTCAGCGGTCTGAGGTCCGAATCGGATTTCTTTCAATTCAATTTTCACCTGCTTCGCCTTCATCTCCTTCTGCTTCTTCTTCTGTTGATAGATGAATTTGGAGTATTCGATGAGACGACAAACCGGCGGCTGAGCATTAGGAGAAATCTCTACGAGGTCAACTCCTTTTTCTTCTGCAAGTTGTAGTGCTTGGCGTGTTGGCATTACTGTAGATTCAATATCCTCGCCAACGATTCTCACTTCGCGTACACGAATCTGTTCGTTGATTCTGTACTGAAACTTGTTTTTGTCACCTTTCATTAACTGTGGCTCTTACCGGTTTTTTTAAGTTTTTGAGTTTTTAAGTTTTTGAGTTTTTGAGTTCTTAGTTTTAGCGGAGAAGTGTAACTTCGTTAAACGTTAAACTCTAAACTTTAAACGTTTTTTGTTGAAAAATTAAATTGAAAGTGAGCCCGAAGGCTCACATAAATCCAAAATCGGGTGCAAAGTTAGAAATTTTCTGTCATTTGACGAACTTCTTCTTCAATTTTCTTTGCAAAATCTTCAAATTTCATGCTTCCTTCGTCTCCAGCACCACGTTTTCTTACGGAAACAGTACCTTCGTTCTGTTCTTTTTCACCAACAACGAGCATGTAAGGGATGTGTTTCAGCTCGTTATCGCGAATCTTGCGACCTATCTTTTCGTTTCGGTCATCTACCGTAGCACGTACATCATGCTCATTCAAATAAGCACTTACTTGCTCAGCATATTCGTTGAACTTCTCTGAGATAGGAAGAATCACAACTTGGTCAGGAGTGAGCCAGAGAGGGAAGTTACCTGCAGTATGCTCAATGAGAACGGCAGTGAAGCGTTCGAGGGAACCGAATGGAGCACGGTGAACCATCACTGGGCGATGCTTTTCGTTGTCGGAACCTGTGTATTCGAGCTTGAAGCGCTCTGGGAGATTGTAGTCCACTTGAATAGTACCAAGCTGCCAACGACGACCAATAGCATCCTTCACCATGAAGTCGAGCTTAGGACCATAGAAAGCTGCCTCGCCTGTTTCTGCACGAGCCTTGAGACCCTTTTCCTCGCATGCCTCGATGATGGCACGCTCTGCCTCTTCCCAAACTTCGTCGCTACCGATGTACTTTTCCTTGTCGTTAGGGTCACGAAGACTGATTTGTGCTTCGAAATCCTTGAAATCGAGAGCCTTGAACACGATGAAAATAATGTCCATCACACGCATGAACTCCTCCTTAACCTGGTCTGGGCGGCAGAAGATGTGTGCATCGTCCTGAGTGAAAGAACGAACGCGAGTGAGTCCATGAAGCTCACCGCTCTGCTCGTAGCGATATACGGTACCGAATTCAGCGATGCGGATTGGCAATTCCTTGTAGGAACGAGGCTGCCAAGCAAAGATTTCGCAGTGGTGAGGGCAGTTCATTGGCTTGAGCATGTATTCCTCATCCTCCTCAGGTGTGTGGATAGGTTGGAAGGAATCCTTACCATAGTGTGCGTAATGACCCGAAGTAACGTAGAGGCTCTTGCTACCGATATGCGGAGTGATCACTTCCTGATAGCCATAGCGCTTCTGGATTTTGCGAAGGAAATCCTGCAAGCGGATACGGAGCGCAGTTCCTTTTGGAAGCCACATTGGGAGACCCTTACCCACACGGTCGGAGAAGAAGAAGAGTTCCATTTCCTTACCAATCTTGCGGTGGTCGCGCTTCTTTGCCTCTTCCAGTTTGAGCAAATACTCGTCGAGCATCTTCTTCTTAGGGAAGCTGATGCCATACACACGAGTCATCATTGGGCGCTTCTCGTCGCCACGCCAATAAGCAGCGGCAACAGAAAGCACTTTCACTGCCTTGATAGGAGCGGTGTTCATGAGGTGAGGACCACGGCAAAGGTCGGTGTAGTTGCCCTGGGTGTATGTCGTGATATGTCCATCTTCGAGTTCTTCAATGAGTTCATTCTTGTAGCTCTGACCTCTGTCGCCAAAGAACTTCAAGGCATCTGCCTTGGAAATGTCCTGACGCACCAATGCTTCCTTGCGCTGCACAAGTTCCTGCATTTTCTTCTCAATCTTTGGGAAATCCGCATCCGAAAGCTTCACTCCCTCAGGTGGCATCACGTCGTAGTAGAATCCGTTTTCAATAGCAGGACCAATACCGAACTGAGTGCCTGGATAGAGTTCCTGAAGAGCTTCTGCCATGAGGTGGGCAGAAGTGTGCCAGAAAGCATGCTTTCCTTCTTCATCGTCCCACTTGTAAAGCACGAAGTTTGCATCTTCGTTGATTGGACGATTGAGTTCAGTTGTTTCGCCGTTCACTCCACATGCAATGACATCCTGAGCAAGGCGAGAACTAATGCTTTCAGCGATTTGCAGACCTGTTACACCAGCCTCGTATTCGCGCACTGATTGGTCTGGGAATGTAATTTTAATCATGATATGTTTTGTTTTTATATTGCCTTAAGCGTAATAATCGTGCAAAGTTAACACTTTTCTCCTTATTAATAAAAAAAAATGAAAAAAATCTCTCTTTCATCTCTACTTTTTCTTCTT
>OMTC01000150.1 GCA_900313845.1 uncultured Prevotellaceae bacterium | reverse complement strand
TGCAGAGTGATTTCGGTTGGGAAACCAGCAATATCAATGCTGAGTTCTATGCATGGGATGGCAGCGAAAACTCGGCTTACGACGCTTATCAGGAAATCAATGTGCCGAATGGTGTCTATACCTTGAAATGCCAAGGCTTTTTCCGTGACGGTAATCGCGATACCAACTCGCACAAAGTGAATGCTGTTCTTTATGCCAACAGTTTCTCCACTCCTTTGTGTTCCATACTCGATGGAGCGCAGAGCGAATCTCTTGGAGAAGGTTATCGGAATGCTGCTGGTTGGATACCTGACAATCAGACGGGAGCTTCGCGTTATTTCACCCGAGGACTGTATCAAGTCACACTCGACAACATTGAAGTGACCGATGGGAAGTTGCGCCTTGGCATCAAGAAGACCACAACCGACGCACTCGAGTCATGGAGCTGTTTCGATAACTTCCAACTCATTTATCAAGGTCGCAACGACTGGTCACTGGGTGATGTGAACATGGATGGATGGGTGAATATCAATGATGTCGTTTCCTTGGTCAACTATATCCTTGGACAAAATCCACGTCCTTTCAACCTCCAAGCTGCCGACACCTCAGGCGACAATAACATCAACATTTCTGATGTCGTCAGCCTTGTAAACATCATTCTTCAGTAAACTTAAAAATGAAAAGAACCGACGAACGTTGCAAATCCTTAGCGTTCGTCGGTTCTTTATGATAGTTCCCTCACTCTTAAAGAGGGTGATAGGTCTATTTCTTCTTTGTCAACTTGAAGGTAATTGGCAAATTGAAACTTGTTTTGACGGGTTTGCCCGAGACGTTACCAGGAATCCAGCGAGGCATGTTTTTCACGACTCGGTAGCCTTCTTTTGCCATGAGTTTCAGCAGAGCTTCCTCCTTTGCTTTTTGTTCGCTTTCTGGTAGAGCGAGGAATTTTTTCGAGTAAGGTTTGGTGCCCTGTGCTTTGATGCAAGAGATGTCGGAGATGGTGCCATCTTCATTCACGTAGAACTTCATGATGACGCGCCCTTCGAAATCAAATCTGTCTGCTTCGCTTGGATATTGTAAGTTTTTGGACAGATATTCGAGCAGTCTCTGAGTCCCACCGAAAAATTGGGGTAGTTTCATGTCTAATTCCTTTATCTTTCCCTCCTTTTTCAGTTGCTCAATGCGGTCCATCAGTTTCGTGAAGTTGATGGTAGCGAAGTCCACCTTACCATCGGGACTGATGAGATAGAAGGTTGGAATCCATTCCAGATGGTAATCCATTGCCACTTTCGATTCCTTCCATTTCTTCGTCTCTAAGAACACCATGCCGTGCATGTCTTCCTTTTCCCTATATTCCTTAAAAGTGGTTGAATCCTTGTCGAACGACACATAGAAAGGACTGATGTTGAGCGACTTGCAGTCTTTCTGAATCTTCTGAACGAAGTCGGGTGCCACCTTGCGGCAGTCAGGGCACCAACCTGCATAGAAATAGACAGCCATGTAATTGCCCATCATCTTCTGGTATTGGTTCAGCCCGTATTTGCTTCCGTCTTTACCATCGAGCGGAATAATCGGAGCGGGAGTACCAGGTTTCAGCAGGTTCTTTTCGTAGATGGAGTCGTTGTCTTGAGCCGAGACTCCTATGGTGCAAAGGAGTGCCACGAGGGCAAATAGAACTTTTTTCATGAGTTTTGTAGATGTGTTGATGATAAAAAGCAAGAGATTGATGCCTTTCGGTGGCAAAGTTACCGAAAAAGCTTGTAACTGACAAGTGTTCTCCTTCGATTTCACTGGTGCTCTCCTTCTTTTTTGCAAACCTTCTCCTTCGAATGTAGTGAACTTTTCCTTCGATTTTACTGAACCTTTAGCTCGGCGTAAGCCAAATGTCGAGCCCTCAACGTTAACACGGCGAACCTTCGCCATCGCAACGCCGAAGGCTCGCCAAGTCGATGACGAACCTTCGGCAACTAGTTGAATCCAAAGGAACGGTTCAGTCAATCCCCAAATGCGCATCTGATAATCCCATAAAACGTTTCAGTAAATCCCCGAAATCGCTTCAGAAAATCCCCTCAAGTGCTGCATCAAAAGCAGTCCTTTGTCGCTTTGTTTCTATGTAAGCAAACCAATCAAGCTGATACAGTTCAGTTGACATGTCATTCTGAAAGTGAGATGTTAAAACCGATGGCATTCACAGCATCGAGTGCTGCTTGGGTGTTGTGATTTCCCTGCACATAGGCGATGCCTTTGGCGAGATCGACTTCCACCTTTTCCACACCTTCAACACTGCTCAAAGCCTTTTCCACACTTGCCTTGCAGTGGTTGCAAGTCATGCCTTTCACCTGGTAGATGATGGTAGAAGGTGCAGCACTTGGTTCTTCGCTTTGTGCTGCTTCTTCGTGATGGTGATGCTCATGCTCATGATGATGCTCGTGCTCGTGGGTCAGTTCGTGGGAGTGGCGGAATCGAGCCGTGAAAGCATTGATGAGGAGCACGAGGAAGAGTGCGATGAAAATCCAATCCCATGTGCTGAGGCAATGTCCGCAGTGGGCTGCTTCTACGAATCCACCTGTGACAGCGAACCACTGCTGAGGGAGGAGGTAGTCGATGCCAAGACCGAAGGCGATGGCACCAATCACGATGGAGAGGATGTAGAGGCGAAGTGTGCGGCGACCGAATGCCTTGCCGATAACGAGGATGCTGGCACTGTTGACGGCAGGACCTGCCATGAGCAATACGAGTGCGGCACCAGGGGTGAGACCTTTTGCCATGAGCGACACGGCGATAGGGATAGAACCTGTAGCACAAACGTACATCGGTATGGCAATGGCAAGCACGATGAGCATGTTGAGCAGTTTGTATTCGTGCAAAGCAGCGAGCCATTCGTTAGGGATGGCAACGGTGATGAGGGCTGCAATGAGCAAACCGATGATGAGCCATTTACCCACGTCTTGGAACATCTCCACAAAACCATAGCGCAGCGCACCTACGAATTTGTCCTTCAACGAATGGTAGTGATGCTCGTGTTCGCAACCGCATCCGCACTCACAGTGATCTTCTTCTGAGTGACAACTCCCCTCGCCCTTTGGAGAGGGGTTGGGGGTGAGGCCCTTTGCTGCTTCCGCAGAAATCTGCTCGTCATCCTTGGCATAACGGTTCACTAACCAGCCTCCGAACATGGCAGTGAAAAGGGCAGCGATAGGGCGAACGATGGCGAAAGGCAGACCCATGAGCGAGTAGGTGGCTGCAATGGAATCGACACCCGTTTGAGGAGTGGCAATGAGAAAACTCGTGCATGCTCCGTGACTGGCACCTTCCTTTCGGAGCGATACGCTGGTAGGTATCACACCGCAGGAACAGAGTGGGAGAGGAATGCCCAAAAGGGCTGCCTTCACCACGCTCTTCATGTTGCGCGGAGCAAGGTGACGGGAGTAGATGCTACGAGGTACGAAGGTGTGGAGTATTCCTGCCACGAAGAATCCTAACAATAGATAAGGTGCCATTTCGGCAACCATCATAATCAATGCGTTCCAATACGCTTCAAGCCATTCAATCATAGTTTCCATACTGTTTTTTTGATTTCTGCCGCAAAGGTATGGAGTTTTTCATGCAACTTGGTTGCAAAAGTTTGTTTTGGTCTTTGTGGTCTCTTTTTTTTGCCTTATTTTTGCAAAATAAACAAATGATAGACAGAGAAGTATAGCTACTTTTTTCAGAAAAATAAGGACTGAGGAACAATGAATAATCACAAAAAAGAATACCTATTATTATTAGACGACCACGGCATTCGTCCCACTGCCAATCGTATTCTTGTGGCTGAGGCTCTGGATAGGGCAGGGCGACCTATGTCGCTCATGGAATTGGAAGACAGGTTGCTGACCTTGGACAAGTCGAGCATCTCCCGCTGCCTCACTCTTTTCAAGGAACATCACTTGGTGCATGCGTTGGAGGATGGAAGCGATGCTGTGCGCTATGAGTTGTGCCACAGCCATTCCCATCATGAAGACGACGACCAGCACGTGCATTTCTATTGTGAGAAATGCCATCGCACTTTCTGCCTGAACGACACGCCGATTCCTCCGGTGGAATTGCCCGACGACTATGTGCCGCTGTCGGTCAACTACATGGTGAAGGGCATCTGTGCATCCTGCAAGAACAAAACAAAAATATAATAAACTCCTAACTATAATGAAACTAAGAAACTTTTTACTGACTATTTCTTTGCTGGCGGTGGTGTCGGCAAAGGCACAAATTACGAATGGTGGAAATATTGTAGCAGACGAAGGCGCATGGTGTTGGTTTGCTGACCCGCGTGCCATGCACTACACAAGTCCTGACGGAAACATCAATGCTGCTTATATCGGTTACATCGACGTACACGGAGCCATCAAGGCAACGCAGATGGACTTTGTGAACAACAAGCGCGAGGATGTGCTGGTTCGCAGTGTGTTCCAACCCGACGACCACAACAACCCTACGTTCCTCACTTTGCCCGACAAGCGCATCATGATTTTCTACACCCGCCATACCGACGAGGCAAAGTTCTACTACCGCATTTCCAAGAAACCTGGCGACATCACCAATCTTGGTGAGGAAAAGGTGCTCGTCGTGGAGAACAAAACCACTTATCCGTCGCCGTTCATTCTGAGCGATGACCCCGACCACATCTATCTCTGCTGGCGAGGTATCGGTTGGCACCCGACCATCGGAAAACTCTCCATGCCCGATGCCAACGACAATTGCAACTTCGAGTGGGGACCTTTCCAGATGGTGCAGAGCACAGGCGCACGTCCATACGCCAAGTATCAGAGCAACGGAAAGGACAAAATCTATGTGAGCTACACTACGGGGCATCCTGATAACGAATATCCCAACTGGCTCTATTTCAATGTGATTGAAATCAATGCCAAAAAGAATAGCGATGGCACTTATTCTTCCACGCCGAAACTCTGTGACCTGAAAGGCACTGTGCTTTCCACTATTGCGAACGGAAAATTCAATGTCAACAAAACTGATTCTTACAAGTCGTCCTATCCAAATACGATTATCGATGCTCCTACTAACTATCGCGACTGGGTGTGGCAAATCTCACTCGATGAGAACGAAAACCCTGTAGTGGCGATGGTGCGCATCTCGAACGACAAGAACACGCATCAGTATTACTATGCGCATTGGAACGGTTCTTCATGGAAATTAACTTTCTTGACGAATGCTGGTGGACGCTTCCATCCGTCCAACACGGAGTATTGCTACAGTGGCGGAATGGCTATTGACCCTGACCACGTGGGGGACATCTATCTCTCCATCCCAACGGCTGGCACCCACGGCAATGTCTATGAAATATGGAAATACACAGTGAACAGTAGCGGTAACATCACCGCAAAGGTGCCTATCACGCAGAACTCCGAGAAGAATAATGTGCGTCCGTTCATCTTGCCAGGTTCCAAGGACAGTCCGCTTCGCCTTTGTTGGATGAATGGTGATTACTACTATTGGATTGTATGTCAGAAATATCCAAAGGGTTATCCTACT
>OMTC01000155.1 GCA_900313845.1 uncultured Prevotellaceae bacterium | reverse complement strand
GGGTGGCTTCAACTTCCAGATGTTTAGCGACTTGATTCAGAGTGCTATGCGTAACGATATGATGAGCGAACTTGCCAAAGACCCTCAGTTGGGGGCTCGCATGGCAAACTACATGAAGATTGGCGAGAATCCTTCTGCGGACTCCACTACGGTGTTTAAGCCAGAAACCAGTTGGAACTTCGAACTTGGCACACACCTCACTTTGTTCGACGGGCATCTCAACGCCAATGCGGCTGTGTTCTATATCAAGGCAAAGGACCAGCAGCTCACTCGCTTTGCTGGTGCAAGCGGATTCGGTCGTCAGACGGTGAATGCAGGTGAGAGCGAAAGTTATGGTGCAGAAGTGGAATTGCAAGGATGGTTCCGTCTTTTCAGCAATCCTCTCTCATGGCATGGTTCCTACGGTTATACTCACGCAAAATTCACGGATTACGACGCAGGAATCAGCAATGGAGTGAGTCATCATTACACTGGCAACTACGTGCCATTTAGTCCTCTCCACAACTTCTCATTTGCAGCTGATTATTCTCTTCCTCTTTCCGCCTCTTCCTCTTGTGCATCTCGTTTGTTCTTTGGAGCCAACCTCACTGGACAGGGCAAAACCTATTGGACGGAGGACAACACGGCGAGCGAACCCTTCTATCTGTTGTTAGGCGCACATGCTGGGGTTCAGTTGGGAGATATGACCATCAACATCTGGGGTAAGAACCTCACTGACAAGAGCTACGTGCCATTCTACTTCGTTTCTATGTCGAACGGATATGCACAGACCTGCCGTCCTCGTCAGTTTGGTATCGACCTCACTTATCAATTCTAAAAAATACACAACCACATATTTTTTAAGAGACTGCCAACCAAAGAATCCCTGCTCCGTGCATTTGTATGGGGTAGGGATTTCTTACTTCTGAAGTTTTTTAGGCAAAATGATAAGCAATTCAGAAAATTGTTGTAAATTTGCAACGCTTTTTGGTGATTATCAGATATTCAGAGAATTAAATAACGTTTTACTTATTTTTTTTAATTACACAGACAATGAAAAAAGTATTACTGATGTTCGTATTGCTTCTGATGGGAAGCACTTCATTGATGGCTCAATCGACGTCGATTTCCATACAGAAAGTGAAGGATGATATTGATGACGATTTGGCGGGTATCTATTTTGGTGTTAATACAGCTCTTGGTGCTCCCGACAACATGAATGTCAATCTTTGGAAGTCGTGGGAAGTTGGTTTCGAGCTTCCTATTTGGAATCCTGAAATCACAAAGTCTTTCTTATTCCACATGGACCTCGGTTTCAATTGGAAGAACTTCCGCTCGACGGATGCCGACAGGAGTTTTATGAAGAACTACACCAACAAAGAGGTTTTCATGGGAGCACCAGAATATCTCGTCAGTCCATCAGGTGCTAAAGGCTATGTGGATTTCTCCCGTATGAAGATTTTCTCTATCACTTTGCCTTTGTTGTTCGAGGTGAAAGCATCGGAGAAGTTCTCTATTGCTGCGGGTCCTATCGTGAACTTCAACCTTCATGGTAGTTTGAAGACAAAGTATTATAATGACCGTGGCGAGTATGTGACTTTCACATCGAATGGTCTGCGCCAGCAAGTGGTGACAGTGGATTTGAAGGGTATGATTATTTGGGACAATCTGGGTTTCTATTGCAAGTGGTCGCCTATGCGTCAATTGCAGGATAAATACGCTCCAACGCTTGATTTCAAGGGGATGAGCTTCGGTTTGCAACTCTGCATGTAATAGGGTATTCATCAATAATAAAAGCCGCAAAGAATTTCGAGCAAATTCTTTGCGGCTTTTTTCTTACCCCAGCGTCACGTCTAAATCCAGTTCCTTACAGAGCTTGTCGAGTGCTGAATAGCGTTCCTTCAGGATTTGGAGACGTTGTGGCTTTGTATAGAATTTCGGACGTTCGGCAGGGGTGAGCGTGCGAATCGACATCGTGAGTGAATCTGAGCCAACACTATCTCGAATGTAAGACAGAATGACAGCTTCATATTTCTTGAGCGTATCGATGTTCATGGCGTTGCTCACAGCCACTTCGAAAGTCTTTTCATCGAGCAGATGAGGCGTGTGGTTACGCATCACTATGCCTATGGACGGTTCATCTTTAAATGTTTCTTCCTCTAAGATATGCCATGCCGTAATGATATTTTCCTCAGTGACACCACCTGGCAACTTTTGCATTTTGGGTTGCGTTTGCAGGGTAGGGGTTGTTGCTTGAGTCGTTGTTGTCCCCTGTGTTTGGCTCTGCAAACGTTGCTTAATGCTGAAGCTACGGACTGTCTTGAAAGAGCCTGGTGCTGGCGTTGCTGGAGGAGTGGATGGGATGGAATCCTTTGGATTTGTAGATTCTTTAGGATTTGTTGGCTCCTTAAGATGAATCGGCTCCTTAACATTAATAGGCTCCTTAAGGGTGCTGAGGGTGTTTGCTGTTGGGTTGGCAGGCGTGGAGGCAGGAGTTTTTTCGCTCTGCTTCGTAAAAATGGGTTTAAGAATCTTCGTAGGGCCAAGCCCGGAAGGGTTGCCGTCAGCCTCTCCCGTGGCAATTTGTGAAATCTCGATGAGGGTGAGTTCCACGAGGAGACGCTTGTTCTGACTCACCTTGTAGTTGAGGTCGCAGTCAGTACACTTGCGAATGGCGGCATAGAGAAATTTAGGAGTGCAACGTTTGGCTTGCTCGGCATAGCGTTGACGGATGTCGTCCGACACTTCGAGCAGTTTTGTTGTGGCTTCGTCGCGACTGATCAACAAGTTGCGGAAATGCGTATTGAGTCCACCCACGAAATGACTTCCTTCGAATCCTTTCGAAAGAATGTCGTTCAGCGTGAGCATGATTTCAGAAACATTGCCTGTGAGGAAGAAATCGACCAGTTTGAAATAGTATTCATAGTCGAGCACATTGAGGTCGGTGATGGTCTGCTGATAAGTGATATTACCTTGGCAGAACGATGCTACTTGGTCGAAGATGGACAATGCATCGCGCATACCGCCATCCGCTTTCTGCGCAATCACGTTGAGGGCAGCAGGTTCGTAGGTGATGCCTTCCTGTTGTGCTACTTTCTCCAAATGTCCCACGATGTCCTGCACCGTCATCCGACTGAAATCATAGATTTGGCAGCGTGACAGAATCGTTGGAAGGAGTTTATGCTTTTCGGTGGTGGCAAGAATAAAGATGGCATGCTTTGGTGGCTCTTCCAACGTTTTCAGAAAAGCGTTGAAAGCGGCTGTGGAAAGCATGTGGACCTCATCCACGATGAACACTTTGTATTTGCCTACCTGTGGCGGAATATTCACCTGCTCAATGAGTTGGCGAATATCGTCCACACTGTTGTTCGAGGCGGCATCGAGTTCGTGGATGTTGTATGAACGTTGCTCGTTGAAAGCGCGGCATGATTCACATTCCTCGCATGCATCGCCATTCTCCTTGGGGTTGAAGCAGTTGATGGTTTTAGCAAAGATGCGGGCGCAAGTGGTTTTTCCCACACCACGAGGTCCACAAAACAAATAAGCATGCGCCAACCTTCCCGAAGCAATAGAGTTTTTCAGTGTCGTGGTGAGTGAGGACTGACCAACAACGCTGGAAAAGGTGGTTGGGCGATATTTTCGAGCGGAAACGATGTAGTTTTCTGACATTGTGTTTTTAGGCTTAAATTTCGTCGATGCTCACGATGCCATGAGTCACAGCATAGATGGTGAGCGCAGAGACGGAATGCATGTGTAGTTTCTCGCAAATGTTCTTGCGGTGTGAAATGACGGTTGGCAGCGAAATGCAGAGCTGGTCGGCTATTTCCTTGTTGATGAATCCACGCACCACAAGTGCCAACACTTCGGCTTCGCGTTTACTGATTTCGATTTCGGGTCCCACCACATCCTCTTCATGCATGTTGCCATGATGGTAGCCTTGGCCTTGAGAAGAGCCATGCCCATGCTGATGGAGGAGCAAGAGCGACTTGATAAGGTCGTGCTCCATTTGTGCCGTGTTGAGTGTGTGGAAACGTGTAAACTGTGTACTTGCCATCGGTTGTGAGGTAAGTACAATGGTTTGGTGAGGATGCTGAAGGAAGAATTCGGTATTCGATAGCAATATCTGCGACGACACGAAAAAGTGGAAGAAAGGTGTTTCACTTTCCGCCTGCATGTCCTCGAGCGAAGAAAAAATGCTGACGTCCACCATCGGAATGATATTGTCGATGATGGACTTCAGCCCTGTCGCTTCGAGCGTGTTCTGGTCTATGATTGCTATGCGTGGAACCATTATGAGAAGCCCCCTACCGACCTCCCCAAGGGGAGGAGAAAGAATGAAAATTACTCAATTAAAGAGCTATCTAATTTATATTTAATCTTCCTTAGTTTCTGCATCAACAGATTCTTCAGTTTCTTCGATGTCGTCGAGCGCATTGCCCGTCAGTTTCGCCATCAGCTTTTCTTCGAGTTCCTCAGCCAGCTCAGGATTGTCGGCAAGGAGTTTCAGCAGGTTGTCACGTCCGTGAGCCAGGCGATTGCCTTCGTAAGAGAAGAAAGCACCGCTCTTCTTGATGATTTCTGTTGCCACACCGAGGTCGGCAATTTCTGCCAGTTTATTGATGCCCGAGCCAAAGAGTATCTCGAATTCTGCCTTGCGGAATGGAGGAGCCACTTTGTTCTTCACCACCTTCACGCGTACGGAGTTTCCATACACTTGGTCGCCATCCTTCAAGGCTGACACTCGGCGAATGTCGAGACGAACCGAAGCATAGAACTTCAAGGCATTTCCACCTGTTGTGGTTTCTGGATTGCCGAAGAGCACACCGATTTTCTCGCGCAATTGGTTGATGAAAATACAAGTCGTCTTGGTGCGGTCGATGGATGCTGTGATTTTGCGAAGAGCCTGACTCATCAGTCGAGCTTGCAAACCTACGCGGTTCTCACCCATGTCGCCTTCGATTTCAGCCTTTGGTGTGAGAGCAGCCACAGAGTCAATGACGATGATGTCGATGGCAGACGAACGGATGAGCTGGTCTGCAATCTCCAAAGCCTGCTCACCGTTGTCTGGCTGAGCAATCCACAGGTTATTGATATCCACACCGAGTTTCTGCGCATAGAAGCGGTCGAAAGCATGTTCTGCGTCAATGAAAGCAGCAGTACCTCCCGCTTTCTGTGCCTCTGCAATGGCATGGATAGCGAGGGTTGTCTTACCCGACGATTCAGGTCCATAGATTTCGATGATACGTCCCTTTGGATAACCACCCACGCCGAGTGCGGCATTGAGTGACAAAGAACCTGTTGGAATT
>OMTC01000280.1 GCA_900313845.1 uncultured Prevotellaceae bacterium | reverse complement strand
GCGAAATAACCATCGAGCACATGAACGAGCGTGTTGATTTGTTCTTCCTCGGTGCGTCCCAAAGTGGATGGAGCGATGGTTTGCGTGTTCGAAATGCCATCGAGACAAAATTCGTAAGGAATCTTTGCCACAGAATTGAGCGAAGCAAGGAGTCCGTTCTTCTCAGCACCATAACTTGGGTTAGCACCAGGACTGAGCGGAGTGCCAGCACGTCGTCCATCAGGCAAGTTGCCCGTATATTTTCCATAAACCACATTCGAAGTGATGGTGAGGATGGACATCGTAGGTTGTGAATTACGATAGGTGTGATGGCGCTTAATCTTGGCAAGGAAAATCTTAATCACCCACACAGCCACTTCGTCAGCTCGGTCATCGTCGTTTCCATAGCGAGGGAAGTCGCCTTCCACCTCATAATCCTCAATAAATCCGTCTTCACCACGGATAATCTTCACCTTGGCATATTTCACGGCACAAATGCTATCCACCACATGACTCAATCCAGCAATGCCCGTGGCAAAGGTGCGGCGCACATCGGTGTCGATGAGAGCCATCTCCGCTGCCTCATAGAAATACTTGTCGTGCATGTAGTGAATGAGATTGAGCGTATTCACATAGATGTCTGCCAACCAGTCGAGCGTGTCGCGGAAACGAGGTTCGAGTTCTTCCCATGTGAGGTATTCAGAAGTGATAGGACGGAACTTAGGTCCACACTGCTCACGTGTCTTGGCATCTACACCACCATTGATGGCATAGAGCAAGGTCTTTGCCATGTTGGCACGTGCACCGAAGAACTGCATCTCCTTACCCGTTTGAGTGGCACTCACGCAGCAGCAAATGCTATAGTCGTCGCCCCAGATAGGACGCATCACGTCGTCGTTCTCATACTGGATAGAGCTGGTGGTCACACTGATTTTGCTGGCATAGCGCTTGAAATTCTCTGGAAGTCGAGGGCTATAGAGCACGGTGAGGTTTGGCTCTGGAGCTGGTCCCATGTTTTCCAAGGTGTGGAGGAAACGGAAACAGTTCTTGGTCACCATGGAGCGTCCGTCCTGTCCCAATCCAGCCACTTCGAGAGTTGCCCAAACAGGGTCACCCGAGAAGAGCTGATTATAAGAAGGAACACGTGCGAACTTCACCATGCGGAATTTCATTACGAGGTGGTCGATGAGTTCCTGAGCCTCAGCCTCGGTGAGGGTTCCTTCATCCAAGTCGCGCTGAATATAGATGTCGAGGAAAGTGGAGATGCGTCCAACCGACATGGCTGCACCATTCTGCGTCTTAATGGCAGCAAGATAGCCGAAGTAGAGCCACTGCACAGCCTCGCGTGCATTGCGAGCAGGCTGACTGATGTCGTAGCCATAAATCTGTGCCATTTCCTTCATGGCATTGAGTGCATGAATCTGCAAGGAAATTTCCTCGCGCAGACGGATGATGTCCTCACTCATCGAACGCTTACCGCAATTGTAGAGGTCCTCCTCTTTTCTCTCAATGAGATAGTCGATGCCATAGAGCGCCACACGACGATAATCGCCAACGATGCGTCCTCGTCCGTACGTATCTGGGAGTCCTGTGAGGATATGGTTATGGCGCACGCGCTTCATCTCTTCAGTGTAAGCATCAAACACGCCATCATTGTGCGTGCGGCAGTATTTCGTAAAGATTTCATGGAGCTTGTCGGACGGCTTGTAGCCATAGGTAGTGCAAGCCTGTTCCGCCATCTTGATGCCACCGTATGGCATGAAGGCACGCTTCAGCGGTTTGTCGGTCTGCAAACCCACAACCTTCTCAAGGTCTTTGGTCTCTGGGTCGATGTAAGCAGCAGGATAAGCCGTCATGCTACTCACAATCTCGGTTTCCATGTCGAGCACTCCGCCTTTTTCGCGCTCAGCCTTTTGCAAGAGTTGAAGTTTCGCCCAAAGGATGTTGGTTGCCTCCGTCGGACCCTCAAGAAAAGCCTCGTTCCCTTCGTAAGGGGTATAATTATTCTGGATGAACTCCCTCACGTTGATTTCATCGGTCCATTTGGTTCCTTTGAACCCTCTCCATGCTTCTTTCATAACTAAGTAAGAATTTGAGTATTTATATAAACAATCTTTCAAACAACTTTTAAAAAAACTTCTGACAGTAAGATGTGAGGCTCATTAACCTCAAAACTGATGCAAAGGTACGAAAAAAAGAATGCACACACAAATAAACTCCTACATATAAATCAATCTCATGAATTTTATTTTTCTCCTTTAGCTTTTGGCTTTGGCATTGGCTACTATCCAGATGGCAAGTCTTAGCCATTTCCTCCCCCTCGGGGGAGTTAGAGGGGAGCCTGACTTTTGACCTTAAAGAGTAGAGAAATGGGCTGTTTTTTGATAAAAAGATGTCATTTCGTACACTTATTTATATTTTTCTGTCCATAATAATTATTATTTAAAAAATTATAAGTAATTTTGCAGTAGCATTTAGGATTTCTAAGTATTTGGAGCCTCATTTTCTTTTAGTTTTTTATTCGTATTGAACTTCAAGTTTATTTTTTGTAAGAGGCTATTTTCAGGTAATTAAAGATCGGACCACCTAATTTTTTAATACTTCCAAAAATTCAACAAATCAAAAAATGGAATTAGATTTTTTTAAATCTATCTGTTTGCTTGCAACCTTTTTTGTGGCAAACAGTGTACAAGCTTATGATTTCAGCGAAGAAAACGCTGATAACGTAACCATCTACTACAACGTCGTAAATGAGACGAAAAAGACTTGCGAAGTCACTACAATGGTAAAAAGAACAAGTTGGTCAGCTTCCAACAACTTCTCAGACTACACGGGTGATGTGAACATTCCTTCTTCCGCAAATGGCTATCAGGTGATACGCATTGGAGAACATGCTTTCGCTTACAACAAAAGTTTGAATTCAGTCTCCATTCCTTCTTCCGTCACTACCATTGAAAGTTTTGCATTTCTTGGCTGCAAGAGCTTAACATCTGTCAAGCTATCTGATTCCGTTACCACGATTGAAGAAAAATCTTTTTCCGATTGCACAGCATTGACATCAATCGATTTTCCTCTTTCCCTCACTTCAATAGGAACTGCTGCATTCGCAAATTGCATAGGTATCACCACTGTCAACATTCCCCAATCCGTTTCAAAGATTGGAGTAAACCCTTTCCAGAACTGCTCGAACATTTCGAAGATTGTTGTGGAGAGCGGTAATCCTGATTTCAACTCCAACAACGACTGCAATGCCATCATTAGAACAAGCACCCAACAACTGATTACTGGTTGCATGAATTCCAAGATTGCCAATTCTGTTACCAGCATTGAGGATTATGCCTTCTATGGCTGCACAGGCTTATCCACCATCGAAATTCCAAAT
>OMTC01000043.1 GCA_900313845.1 uncultured Prevotellaceae bacterium | reverse complement strand
TCCTTTGGATTCAACTAGTTGCCGAAGGCTCGGCGTTTCGATAACGAGCCTTCGGCGTTGCGATGGCGAAGGCTCGCTATCATTTCGTTGAGGGCTCGCCAATTCAGTAAAACCAAAGGAAAAGTTCAGGATAAGCAAAGGAAAAAGAAGCATCATCCCCAACCCCGCAAAGGAGAAGCCCCCTCCTACTCCCCCGAGGGGGAGAGTGAAAAGTGAAAAAGGAATAGTGAAAAGTTCATTCCGGATGGTAAGCCTTTGACCCTTGACTTTAGACCTTTGACCTTTGACTTTTGACCTAATAGCACATACCACAGAATGCAATTATTGGCGAATTCATCGGAAGAAATGAGGTGGTATAAAAAGGTTTTTAGGAAAGAAATTAGAATAATTAGGATAATTATATCTGAAATAAATTGTTTTTAAACAAACACGCATTTTTGGAGAAATTATTTTAATTATTCTAATTTCTTTCCAAAATAAGGAAGCGTGGATGAGGACTGGGAAGGAGCAAAAAATCGTTCAAAAACATTTAAATTAGTACATATATGCGTGTAAAGTGTTAAACAAAGTTTCATGTCTCTTAATTTTTTTTTAATTTTGCGGCAAATTAAACAAACATTCAACTAACTATTATCCTTATGAAAAAATTCTTTTTATTGATGCCATTGGCTGTTTTGGCTTTGCTGAGCAGCTGTGTGGACAAGTATGAAGAAGTGGATGCCGACTCCAAGCCAAGTTTCTTGGGCGAAAGCATCTTCGAGGAATTGTCGAACCCAGCGAGAAACGGCTTACAAGGCACGTTCAACACCTACAAGAAGTTGATTAGTGACTTGGGCGAATCGGAAACCCTGAGCCGCACGGGTAGTAAGACCATTTTCCCTGCGAACGACGAAGCCTTCGACCGCTTCTTTCAATCTAACATCTGGGGAGTTCGGAGCTATGAGCAACTGAGCAACACCCAGAAAAAGCTGCTGCTGTATTCGTCGATGATCGACAATTCGCTGCTGCTGAGTATGCTGCCTAACGTATCGAGTGGAACGACAGACGTGGTGAAGGGTCAGGCTGTGAAGCACCAGACGAGCATCAGCGTCATCGACTCGGTGACTCACATCGACGGCAAGGACTTGCCAAAGAACAATCAGTATTGGGACAAGTATCGCCAGAAGAGCGGCGGCATGTACATCGTGAGCGATGCCACTCGCCCTATGATGGTTCACTTCACTCGTGAGCACATGCTCAACAACAACATCACCGTGAGCGGTGAGCAGAGCGACTTTGCCATCTTGACGGGTTCTCCTTACACGGAGGGTAGTGCATACATCTTCGACGACCAAGTGATAACGAGCGACGTGACTTGTAAGAACGGTTACATCCATCAGGTGAAAGACGTGCTTGTTCCACCAGGCAACATGGCTGACGTGCTGGCACGCAGTGAGAACACCACGATTTTCAACCACATCCTTGACTACTATGCTGCACCTTATTATAACGCAACCATCACAAACAACTATAATGCTTGGGCTATCCAAAACGGATACCAGCAGATTGACTCCATTTTTGAAAAACGCTATCTGAGTTCCCGCTCTCAGAATGCCACACTGATTGTTGACCCTAACGGCAAGACCTTGTCAACTTCGGGTGTGCTTTCCTACGACCCAGGATGGAACCAGTATTATCCAGCCAGTGCCTACAATACGGGCTTGGACAACACCATCACCGACATCGGCGCCATGTTTATTCCAACCGACGATGCCGTGAAGAAGTATTTCCTCCCAGGTGGTGCAGGTGCTTACCTCATCGACATCTATGGCAAGAAGGAGAACACAGAGGCAAACCTCATTGAGAACCTCGACTCGCTGCACGTTGCCAACAACCAGATTCTGACTGCCTTTGTGCGCAACTTGCAGAAATCGTCGTTTGTTGCCACTGTTCCAAGCAAGTTCACCACCATTTCGAACGATGCCAGCGAGAACATGGGTATGAACATGAGCTACCTGCAGACGAAGGGTGAGGGCAAGTACGACATTCGCTTTGCCAACAACGGTGTGATTTATATCCTGAAGGACATGATTGCTCCAGACGAGTACCAAGCCGTTTTGGCACCATCTTCCTCTTATCCTGATATGCGCGTGATGAACTGGGCAGTGCAGGACCGTACTTACTTGGGCATTGACTTCCGCTTCTACCTCTTGGCAATGAGTGCCAACTACGCATTCTTCATTCCAGACGACGAGGCATTCGACCAGTACTATATCGACCCCAGGCTTTCAAGGTTCAGACGTATAAATATAACCCGCAGACAGGGGAAGTGGGCGACCTGATTGCCACCTTGAGTTTGACTAACCAGAACCACTTGGCTCGCATCAAGTCTGCACTCTCCGATATTTTGAACTTCCACACCGTGATTCTCGAGGAAGGCGATTCCATCGGTATGAACAACAACTACTACAAGACGAAGCACGGCGGTGAAATCTACGTGGATGGTGGCAAGGAAGGCAACCATGTGTATGGTGCTTCTCAGCTCTACAACGGCATCACTCCATCGAAGATTGAGGTGGACTACAAGGAAAAGAACGGTCATGCTTACCGAATTGACCACGTGATTCAGGCTCCACAGGAAAGTGTGTCGAAGGTGCTTCAGAACCACAGTCAGTTTAGCGAGTTCTACAAGCTCTGTTCAGGTTTTGCTGCTGACAACATCCTCAGCTGGATTGGCATCGACGCTACACTGAACGAGTTTGGCACTTCGGAGCAAGACCAATACACCATCTTCACCAGCACATACGGCACTGGCGACTCGAAGATTCAGCGGGCTTGCTTGGACGAGAACGTGAAGATGTTCAACACCTATAACTACACACTCTATGCTCCAGACAACGCTGCCATGGAAAAGGCATACGCAGCAGGTTTGCCTAATTGGGAAGAGGTGGAAGCAGTTTACACCGCAGGTCTTGAAGAAACGGACGAAGCAAAGGTGGAAGCCATGAAGTCAGAACTCTGGACCAAGGTGAAGGCTATGCGCGACTTCTGTCGTTTCCACTTCCAGAGCATCAGTCTCTATGCCGACAACAAGGTGGAAGGCGGTACTTACCAGACTTTGTCGTACGACAACGTGGGTGTGTCGCTCGACGTGACCGTCACAGGCGGTAACAAGAAATTGGTGGTGAAGGACTTGGCAGGCGTGGAGCACACGATTGACGCGACCGACCCAAGCAAACTCACCAACCGCATGACACGCGACTATTGGTTCAACTCAGACCGAGCAAGTGCTACAGCCATCACCACTTCTTCGTTCTGTGCAGTACACGAGATTACTGAGCCACTCTTCAACAGCAAGAACAAGCGCTACGACGCTGAATGGGCGACGAAGGCTTCGAGAGTGAAGGCTCAAAAGGAATATGTGCGACGCAAAGCCATCAACCGACTGTAGAAACAAAAATCAGGGATTTAAAGGATTTAAAGGATTTCTGAACCTTTAGCTCGGCGAAGCTAAAAATTTCCGATATTCCGAATAATTTCCGATATTTCCGTTGTTAAAAGTGATAATTGAATCAGGGATTTAAAGGATTTAATAGATCTTTTGAGACTTGAAACTAATAAGAATTGTATGAAAAAGATATTAGCTATAGCACTGCTCTTCTGCACGATGGTGCAGATGGCACTGGCACAGACGGATAATCGCATCTCGGGTACTGTGGTTGACGACTTCGGTCCTGTGATGATGGCGAACGTTGTGGAGCGCGATGCGAACAACCGTATCGTGAACGCTACTGCCACGGATGCCAACGGTAACTTCTCTATGCCAATCAAGAGTGGAAAGAACAAGCTCGTTGTGTCGTTCATAGGCAACAAGACACAAGTGCTCGACATTGGTAACAAGCGTACCTTCAGGGTAGTGATGGGCAGCGACGCCGTTGCCATCCAGGAAGTGGTTGTGAAAGCCAACCGCACTCAGTCGGGTGGTTTGAGCATCCCTGTGAAGGAAATTTCAGTAGCACAGCAGACCATGAACATGGAAGACGTGGAAGGTCTTGCCTTCACGAGTGCCGACGAGGCATTGCAGGGTGAGATTGCAGGTCTCGACATCGTTGCCAACTCAGGTAACCTTGGTGCTGGTACTCAGATGCGCTTGCGTGGTGTGACTACCATCACGGGCGACGCCAACCCTCTCATCGTTGTGAACGACAAAATCTTCGACAACCCTGACGAGAACTTCGACTTCCAGAATGCAGGTGAAGAAGAATATGCTTCCCTCCTTTCTGTGAACACACAAGATATTCAGAGCATCACCGTGCTGAAGGACGCAGCAGCAACAGCTGTATGGGGTGCGAATGGTGCGAACGGTGTGATTCTCATCACCACCAAGCGCGGTGTTCGTGGTAAGACACGCGTTGCCTTCGACTATAAGTTTACAGGCACATGGCAGCCAAAGGGCTACGACCTGCTGAATGGTGACGACTACACGATGATGATGAAGGAGGAATTCTACAATCCTTCCCAGTCATCGACTGCCACGACAACGCTTGCCGAATTGAACTACGACAAGAGTTGGTCGGAATATGAGAACTGGAACAACAACACGGACTGGGTGAAAGCTGTCAGTCAGTTTGGTCAGCAGCATAGCTGGAACCTCAACCTCACGGGTGGTGGTGAGCGTGCTACCTTCCGCATCAGTGCTGGTTACGACAAGCAGTCGGGTACCATCATCAAGCAGAACCTCGACCGTTTCACCACACGTCTTGCACTCGACTACAACGTGAGTGACCGCATCCGTTTCTCGACGGACTTCGCCCTCACCTACACGAACAACGACCGTAACTTCGACGGTTCGGCAAAGAACAACCTGCTCGGCAAGGCACTGAACTTGGCACCAAACATGGCTATCTATCGTCAGGATGCCAACGGAAACGACACGGACGAATACTACATCATGAATCCAAGTGGCGACCCATACGCAGGCAACTTCTCCTCTACCCGACTCAGTGCTATCCGTGCGATTGGCAACCCTGTGGCTATTGCCAACAAAGCATGGGCGAAGGAAAAGACTTATCGTCTGACTCCAGACTTCACACTCAAGTATGAACTCTTGGGCACGGACGACCACTCCCACCGCTTGAACATTGAGCAGCGTATCGACTTCGATATTTATTCCAACAGTTCACCATCTTGGTATCCAGCATCGCTGAGCACCAACTCGTGGACCAGTGGAAACTACAACATGAGCCAGAGTTCAGAAAGCAACCGCTTCCGCATTGGTAGCCGCTCTCGCTTGAACTACACGCCTCATTTCAACAACGAGAACATCTCCGTGACGATGATGGCACAGTATGAGTTCCATCAGTCGAAGAGCAGTGCTCAGAGCAACACCATGCAGCAGTTGCCAGGTGGCATCACCTCGACTGTGGCAGATGGTTATCTCAGTGCAATGAGCAGCAGCAACAGCCGTAGCGCTGACCAGAACTTGCTCTATAACCTGCACGCTTCCTATTTGGATGGTCGCTACAGCTTAGGCTTCTCCCTCCGTGCCGATGGTAACTCCAAGTTCGGTCCTGCTCACAAGTGGGCTTACTTCCCAGGTGTTTCCCTCCGCTACAACATCAGCGACGAACCATTCATGCGTCCTACAATGGACAAACTCAAGGTGTCGGTTCTCGGTCTGCGTGCCAGCTACGGTATCAACGGACGTGCTCCTTCAGCTGACTACTTGTACTTCAACACCTATTCCACTTCGGACGGCTACTATGGTGTGGGAAGTACGGCAGCCAACACTGCATCGCTCGATGCGCTGAAGCTCGACGACTTGCGCTGGGAAAAGACCAGCAGTGTGAACCTCGGTTTCAACCTCGGTATGTTTGAAAACAAGTTGAACTTTGAATTCGACTATTATTATAAGGATACGAAAGACCTGCTGATGCAGAGTGTGGGTATTCCTCGCACCACAGGTTTCTCATCTCTGAGCTGGGCAAACGTAGGCGAGATGACCAACCAAGGTTGGGAATTGAACGTGAATGCCCGAGACATCATCAAGAAGGGTAAATTCAGCTTCGGTCTCGGCTTCAATATCGCTCAGAACAAGAACCTCATCAAGGAAATGGACCCAACCGTGTTGGCTTCCATCAATCAGGAATGGGTTGCCACCACTCGCGGTGCATTGCTCAACCGTGTGCAGCTCAACAACCCACTCGGTTCGATGTATGGATTCCGCTACAAGGGCACTTTCCAATACTCTTACGACTACTTGGAGAACTACAGAAAGGAAAACAATCTGAACGTTGCTCAGTATGAGGCTTGGATTAACGAACAACTCGCCGCAGGCAAGACCTTCCCAGTGGTGATTGGCGCTGACGGCAAGGTGCTCATGACGAATCAGGGCACTCCTCAGCACTTGGTTTACAACTATCAGGATGGTAGTTCGACCTACACGTTCCAAGGTGGTGATGCCATGTATGAGGACATCAACAACGACGGACAAATCAACGCGCTCGACATCGTGTATATCGGTAACTCTCTGCCAAAGGTGAACGGTGGTTTCAACTTCAATTTCAAGTATGGCAACTGGAGTCTGAAGGCACGTTTCATGTACCGTTTCGGCAACAAGGTGTTCAACTACGCTCGTATGCAGATTGAGAAGATGTACGACACCTACAACCAGTGCTCAACCGTGAACTGGCGCTGGCGTAAGGATGGCGACGACACGCCAATGCCTCGCGCTATGTACGGAACGGGCTACAACTGGCAGGGTTCCGACCGCTACATCGAAGATGGTGGTTTCGTTCGTTTCCAGAACTTGCAGGTGATGTATAGCTTCCCAAGCAAACAGGTGAAGAAGTGGGGCTTGAACAGCTTGAAGGCATCTCTCTCTATCAACAACATCTATTGCTGGACGAAGTATAGCGGTACCGACCCTGAAATCAGCGTAGGCTCATGGGGTGTGGCAACCGACCGTTCACAAACTCCACGTTCGAAGTACTTTACAGCAAATATCAACATAGGATTCTAATCAAAGTTTTTGAGTTGGAGACTCAGAGAAATCAGAGGACTCCCCCTCGAAAGACTCAAGAACTAACAAACTCTATCAAAATATGAAAAAGATACTTTCAATCATCATATTAACGGGTCTGATGCTCAGTTCCTGTGTGGATACTGAATTGTTGCCTTACAACAAAACTGTTGACGAGGACTTCTGGCAGACCAAATCGGATGTATCGTCGATGGTGAATGGTGCCTACAAGAGCATGCTCTCCACCGACTTGATGACTCGACTGATTGTCTGGGGCGACTTCCGTTCCGATGAATTAGTGCTCGTGAATTCCATCAGCAATTCCACGACTGAAGCACTGAACGAAATCTACGCTGCCAACATTCAGATTACGAATACTTATGCCAACTGGGCAAACCTTTATTCCGTTATCAACATTTGCAACATCGTGCTGGAAAAGTCGAAGGCAGTGATTGACATCGACCCTTCCTATACCGAAGGCGACTGGAAATCCGACTGCGCACAGATGAAGGCGCTCCGCTCTCTTTGCTACTTCTACTTGGTTCGCAACTTCCGCGATGTACCTTATTCAGGAGAGGCATTCATGAACAGCAGCCAGAACCTGCTCTTGCCTCAGTCGAATCCTGACTCCGTGCTTACCTGCTGCATCAACGACCTGAAGGAAGCAGAAACCAACATCATCTCGGCAGAAGCCTTCAACGACTGGCGCCGTGTGGGATGGTTCAACAAGGACGGTGTGGATGCACTGCTTGCCGACATCTATTTGTGGCGTGCTTCAATCATGAAGAACAACAGCGACTACGAGCAAGCTATCTTCTATAGTAATAAGGTGATAGCATCGAAGAAGGCTCAGCACAAGACGGGTCCACTCGAACTGGAAGAGAAAGAATATCCACTGAAAGACGGTAAAGATGCCTACAACTCACTGTTCATTGAGCAGAATGCTGAAGAAAGCATCTTCGAACTGCAATTCGATGGTTCGAACAACAGCAATACGGCTCTTTGCCAATACTATTACAAATATGCCAACAACAACTCCACTTACGGCTACCTGCGTGCAGCTGCCATCTTCGGTATGCGCGGAACGAACAACGTATATGAGAAGAACGGCGACTATCGCTTTGTGGAGAACGTATATAAGGCAGGTACTTCCGAAGAGTCATACGACATCCGCAAGCTCTGCACACAGACCAACTGGTCGGTGGGTAATCCCGCTTCGGCAGGCGGCAGAGAAAGAGAAACGGACCGTGCTTTCACCAACTTCCGTCAGAACTACATCGTGTATCGCTTGAGCGACGTAATGCTGATGAAGGCAGAGGCAATGGTTCAGCTGGCAACGGATGAAACTGACACTTTGCTTCGTCAGGCATTCAATATCGTTCAGGCTGTGAACAACCGCTCCATCTACGAAGGAAGCCTTGCGAGCGACTCTCTGAAATGGGGTAACTACAACACAGTTGACCGCATGGAAAACCTCGTGCTGAGCGAACGTTTGCGCGAGCTCTGCTTCGAAGGCAAGCGCTGGTACGACCTCCTTCGCTACGGTTATCGCCGCATGACGAACGTGGACTACACCACTACCCTCGCCCAGCAGAACGAACAAGGAAAGGCAATGCCAAACGTGAGCAAGGACATGATGAACTTGATGACTCGCAAATACACGGCAGGAGGAACTTCCGTCAGCGCCAAGATGCGCACAGAACCTTACCTCTACATGCCTGTGGCTGAAAGCGAAATAGAAGTAAACTCACTGCTGAAGCAGAATCCGGCTTACTCATCAAGCGACCTGTGGGAAAAGAACTATTAATCAATGGAGGAACTCAATATGAAAACAATGAAGAAATTCTTTTGGGCAAGTTTGATTGCCATTTCCAGCTTTGGATTCGGACTCGTGTCCTGCGTGGACGACCCAGATGGTGAGAACCTCTATACCAGTACAGGCGAAACCATTGAAGGCATTCTCACAAAGGACTCCACACTGACTTCGTTTACTTATATCTTGCAGCGTGCCAACTTGCTCCGCACCATGGCTTCCTACGGACAATACACCGTGTATGCTCCTTCGAACGAGGGAATTGCTGCCTACGTGGATAGTTTGTGGAACGACAAAGACGCTGTGATTGACCACAACGGCATGACAAACAACTCTTTGGAAGGCCTGTCTGACAGCCTTTGCATCGATATTGCCAAGTACCACATCGCCAATGGACTCTACAGCATCATCGAGATGGGTGGTGCAGGTACGACCATTTCCACGATGTTGGGACGACCTATCTCCACTACCGTTGATTCCCTTGGACGCACCGTTCTGAATGGTGTTTCGGTGATTACGAGCGAAGACAATGAAGTGGTGAACGGTATTGTTCACAAAATCACCAAGGTGGTGCCTCGCACAACTCGCCTTCTGGGTGACACCTTTGAGCATCTTGAGGGTTATACCATCTTCAACCAGGCTCTCCACATGACGGGTCTTGCAGATGCTGTGGCTCGTAGCGACAAGGGAAAGACCTGGGATTTGATGCCAGACCACAGCGACACGGACGGCTCAGTTCTTTATCAGCCAACCACCTGTCCTGTTGGTTACACTATCTTTGCAGAAAGCGATGCCGTGTTTGCTAACTATGGCATCAACAACATCGACGACCTCATTGCTTATGCCAACAAAGTCTATCAGAACGCACCAACATGGTACGACTACATGAACGAAAAGGGATTGACAGTGAGCACAGGCAACGACTACACAAACCGCTTCAATGCCTTGAACATGTTCGTGGCATACCACATCCTCTATGCTTCCATGGCACAAGACCAGTTGGTATTCGAAAACCCATCGGGTGTTAGCACAGCCGTTTCGAAGTGGAACTACGTGAATGGTGGTGAACCTTACGACTACTACGAAACCATGCTGCCTAACACGCTGTTGAAGATTTGGGAACCTCAGCCAGGCAAGAGCCTCTACATCAACCGTTATCGCACGTTCAACACCCTCACGAACGAAGTGGGTACGATGGGTACGAACCATGAAGTGAAGCAGGCTGGTGTGAGCATCGTTCGCGAGGACATCATGGCTTACAACGGCTATATCCACCCAATCCGCAGCATCTTGGTTTACAACGCGAATGTTCCAAACGGTGTACTCAACGAGCGTCTGCGCTTCGAGACAACTACTTATCTTGAGGAATTCATCAACACAGGCATTCGTTACAAGTCGATGAGCGAAATATCCATCCTCAACGGTGGCGGCAGTGGTGCTCGTGTTGCCTTCCCTACCGATTTCTTCGACGACGTAGTGGTTTACAACACAACCTCCAACTTGCGCTACAACGTGAAGGGCGACTATCGCGCTTATCAAGCCGATGCCTTCCAGGGATGGAACAACTACGACATTGCCATCAAGCTTCCGCCAGTGCCAACGGGCACTTACGAATTCCGTCTCTTCTACTCTCCAATGGGTCACGGAGGCATGATGCAGTTCTATCTTGGCACCAGCACCAACGTGCAGAGTATGCAGGCACTCAGCATCCCACTCGACGTGCGTATCCAGGAAGAGGACCCACGCATTGGTTGGACTCCTTTCTATGAGGAAGACGACCGCGGTATTGCAACCGACTTGGCTATGCGCAGCCGTGGTTATATGCGTGCTCCGTTCAGTTTCCGTGGACACCCAGGCACAGGTGGTGACGAACTCACTTCTTCCAACTGCCGTGGTGACGGAGTCGTAACGCTCCGACGCATCCTCGGAACCCTCCCATTCAAGCAGAGCGACGACCACTGGTTCCGCATCAAGAGCGTTATCAGCGACGAAACCGACTTGAAATGGCAGGTTGACTTCATCGAGCTCGTGCCAATCTCTGTTGTGAACAACGACCAATACTCTGAGGACTGGTTCTAATCCAAGTCTTTTCCAAAACAAGTTGAAAGAAAGCAATTTCAATAAACAATCAAAGATATATGAAACTACATAAATATATAGGACTCATGATAGGGGCAGCAGCCATGCTGCCTGCCGCCTCATGCTCCGACTGGGATGATTACAACGAGGTGAAGTCCGACGCAGTGAATCCCTCTGCCGACCTCACGCTGTGGGAAAACATCTCGCAGAATGCTGAACTCAGCAAATTTGCCGCCATCATCAAGAAAGTCGGTTTCGACGACGAGCTTCATGCCGCTCATGCCTACACCGTTTGGGCTCCACTCAATGGAACCTACGACGACCAGGCACTGCTGCAAGCCGACAACAAGGAAGTGCTCTATCAGTTTGTGAAGAACCACATTGCAGAATACAATCACGCTGCAACGGGTGCTTTCTCCAAGCGTATCCGTTCCCTCAACCTGAAAAGCCACATCTTCGAAGGCAGTGCCGCTGGCTACAGCTTTTCAGGCATGAAGATCCAGAAGGCGAACTTACCAAGCGTGAACGGAACGATGCACATTCTTGCTCAAGAAGCTCCGTTCTTGCCAAATGTGTATGAATATATTCAGGAGCAGAATGGTGTGGATTCTATTGCCAACCATTTCCACAAATATGAGTACACCTATCTGGATGAAGAACGTTCAGTGGTAGGTCCCATCGTGGATGGACGTCAGACTTATATCGACTCCGTGATGGTGACAGAAAACACCTTGCTTCGCTTCCTGAATGCAGGCTTGGAAGCAACAACGCATGGAATAAGACCTACGACAAGATGAAGTCTTACTACAAATACATCAACACGCTGAAGTCACAGGATTTGGCAAACTCCACCTCCAATTCCGACATTCAGACCCTGCAGGTGAGTTCGTTCGACACGGGCTACATGACTGACTCGCTCGTGAAGCGTAACATCATTCGCAACCTTGCCTACAGCTACAACGACACCTACAACGCATTCCTTCAGACGAATCAGGTGGGTGCTACCGACTCACTTCGTTCAACGACCCACAATAAGCTTTCGAATCCTGAACAGATTCTCAAAGCTACCACATCCACTCACGAAATGAGCAATGGTAAAGTCTATTTCGTGGACTCCCTCGAGTTCCATCCTTGGGAAACCTTTGCACCAAAGATTACGGCATCTGCCATCAACAACCGAGCTCGCATCCTCACAGGCACATCGCACGTCGTGAGAGTGGATGACCCTGACTCCACGAAGGTTGATTTCTCGCAAATCAATGGCGATCTCCGCTACGCATGGGTGGAGCCAACGAGCAACTACTCGAAGCCTGAGCTCGACATCTTCTTGCCAAATGTACTCTCTACGACTTACAACATCTACCTTGTGATAGTTCCTGCCAATATCTCCTTGGCTGACTCCGCAGCGGAAACGAAGCCTAACCAAATCAATGTGAAGCTCAACTACTGCAACGAAAAGGGTGCGCTTGCCGACATTGACTTAGGCACTTACACCAACGACACAACCAAGGTGGATACTCTCTTCATCGGCCAGCACACATTCCCTGTTTGCTACGCTGGTCTTAACAACTACTATCCAAATATCAAGATCACCTCTCCGTTCAGTGTCTTCAACAAGACCTTGATGGCGACCTACACGCGCGACCTTCGCATTGCAGCCATCATCCTGAAGCCAGTGGAAATGGAAGAATATGAAAAAGGAGGAAACTGATTATGAGAAGCAATAACAACATACTCCGCAAGCAGAGCCTCCGTTTCATGCTCTGTGCATTTGCACTCTCTCTCTCCGCTCCTATCTTGGCTCAAGACGAAGCAGGAGAGGCAGAAGAGGCACAAACTGTGAAGCGTCCAAAGCGCGAAAAGCAAGTGTCGAAATATCCAACCATGGAAATTCGTGGCAAGGTGTACGACATGGGCACGGGTGCACCCCTCGCTGGTGTGCAACTCCAGATGCTCGGCAACACACAATATGCAGCCATGTCGGACGAAGACGGTCATTTCACCATCAAGGTCCCTACCTTCACCACCACGCTCTTTGCTTTCTCTCCAGGCTATGCCAGCCAGCAGATAGCCATCAACAACGACGACCCATCGCAAGTGGTGGTTGTGAAGATGCTGAGCGGCAAGTTCAATTCGATGTATGAGAACACCATCACTTATACAGCCAGCAAGAAGATAGACACCAGCAACTCCAACAATGTGACCATTGATGCCGACATTGAGAACCAGTTGGGTGGTGACGTCCATGCCATTCAGCGCTCGGGTGTTGCCGATGGTGGTGCAGCCATGTTCATCCGCGGTTTGAACTCTCTCAATGCCAACGCTCAGCCACTCATCCTCGTGGATGGCATTGAGCAGGATATGCAACTCGACCGCAGTGCACTCCATAGTGGTCAGTTTGTGAACATGCTTTCCAACATCTCCACCAACGACATCGAAAGTGTGCAGGTGCTGAAGAACGCAACCGCTCTCTATGGTGCTCGAGGTGCGAATGGTGTCATCCTGATCACCACGAAGCGTGGTCACTCGCAGGCTACTCGCATTGATGCGAATATCTATGCAGGCATCACCCTCAAGCCATCGCTTCCAAACGTGATGAACGCATCTCAGTATCGCAACTATGCCACTGAGTTGCTCGGCACCATGACTGAAATACAGGAACGCAAAAATCCTATTGAGTTCAACTTCCTCAACGACGACCCAACGAACTACTACTATTACACTTATCATAACGATGTAGATTGGAAGGATTACGTATATCGTGATGCCATCACCCAGAACTACAACGTGAATGTGCAAGGTGGTGACGACGTGGGTATGTACAACCTTTCCATCGGCTACATGGATGCCAAATCCACAGCCAAGAAGAATGGTTTCGACCGCATGAATGTGCGTTTCAACACCGACATTGAAATCTTCAGGAAGCTGACCACGAAGTTCGACATCTCCATCTCTCGTACGAACAACGACGTGTTCGACGATGGAGCACCAGCCAACCTCAGCAGTGGTACCATCACGTCACCTACTTTCCTCTCGCTCATCAAGGCTCCAATCGTTAGCCCTTATCAGTATAGCGCCATTCAGGGAAAATATACATCTCTCCTCAGCAATTACGACGACATCTATAGTCAGCTCGGCAGCGGCTACTCGCTTGCCAATCCTGTTGCCATTCTCAACAATGCCAACGGCGACAACAAGAACAAGGCTGAAAACACCATCTTCAATGTTCGTTTGGTGCCTACACTCGACATCAACAAGAGCTTGAAACTGACAGAAGATGTCAGCTACAGCTATAACCGCAATAGCCAACGCTACTATCGCCCATTCGTGGGTGTTCCTTCCTTCGAAATCAGTGACCTCGGTACTGTGACCTCCATGGTGATGTCTCTCTTCTCGAAGGAGAATATCTTCGTGACAAACACACGTTTGGACTGGAATCACAACTACGGCAAGCATACCTTGTCGGCATTTGGAGGTTTCCGTTACCAGACTTTCTCTTACGATTCTCCAAAGCTCTCCACGGAATATACTTCCGAGACCAACGACAAGAATCCTACCCTCTCCGCTTCTTCTGGCTATCAGGAAGTGAGAGGTGCCAACGATGCTTGGAAGAACATGCAGTGGTACGGCAACTTCGACTACAACTACATGAACAAGTATTTCGCTACTGTTTCACTCTTGGCTGAAGCAAACAGCCGCTTTGGTGAGAACAAGGGTCTGAAGATGTTCGGCACTCGTTGGGCTATCTTCCCAAGCGTTCAGGCTGCATGGGTGCTCACGAACGAAAAGTGGTTCCCAAAGACCAATGGAGTCAATTACCTCCGCATCAACGCAGGCTTCGACATGAGCGGTAACGACAACATTTCGAACTACGCAGCTCGCACCAGCCTTTCCGCTGTGAAATACAATTACCGTGCAACAGGTTTGCAGCTCACGAACATCGGAAACGACGACATCAAGTGGGAAACCACCACGAAGTTCAACGTAGGTGTTCAGGGTTACTTCGTGAACAATCGCATCGGTGCAGGCGTAGATTTCTACGTTCACAACACCAAGGACCTCCTTGCGCTCAAGTCGTTCGACAACCCTATCGGTGGTATCAACAACTACTGGAGCAATGGTGGAAGCCTTCGCAATGTGGGTGCTGAAGTAAGCATTTCCTTCAAGCCAATCGTTAGCAAGGATTGGAACATGGAAATCGGTGCTACAGTCGGTCACTACAAGAACAAGGTGACGAAGCTTCCTGACGGCGACTTCACTTCTTCCATCTATGGCGACAAGAACATCATCACTTCCGTTGGCAATCCAGTTGGCATGTTCTTCGGTTATCAGACGGCAGGTATCTTCTCGACAGATGCTGAAGCCAAACAAGCAAACAAGGGTGATTACCTTTATATGATTGACGAGACAGGCGCTATGTACAACTTCGGTGCGGGCGATGTCCACTTCATTGACCAGAATGGCGACGGCATTATTTCTGAAGCCGACAAGGTGATTATTGGTGATCCAAACCCAGACATCTACGGTAACATCTTTGCCAACGTGAACTTCAAGCGCTTCACACTCAACATCGGCTTCAACTATAGCCTCGGTAACGATGTTTACAACTATCAGCGCTCTATCCTCAACTCAGGTAGCAATTTCTTCAACCAGCAAGTAGCAGAAGTGAACCGCTGGCGTTACGAAGGTCAGAAAGCCGACCTTCCACGCGTGAACTACGGCGACCCTCTTGGCAACAACCGCTTTAGCGACCGTTGGATTGAAGATGGTTCCTACCTCCGTCTCAAGACAGTGAAACTCAACTACAATGTTCCTGTTCCTGGTTCGTGGTCTTGGCTGCAAGGTCTTAACATTTGGGCAGAGGCACGCAACCTCTTCACCTTCACCCACTATCTTGGCAGCGACCCAGAATTCTCTATTGGAAACGGCGTGCTCTATCAGGGCATCGATGCAGGAAACATTGCTCAAAGTCGTTCATTCCTTGTAGGTCTGAAAATCAACCTGTAATAAGAATTAGTTTTTGAGTTTTTAAGTTTCTAAGTTTTTTAGTATTCAACAAGAATTTCGATTCTGAAATACTTAGGAATTTAGGCTAAAACTTAAGAACTCAAAAACTCAAAAACTCAAAAACCTATAAAATATGAAGTACAATATAATACATAAGATGAGAAGCGGAGTGATGATGCTACTCACACTTTTCACTCTTCACTTTTCACTTTTCACTCTTTCGTCTTGTTCTGATATGATTGAGACGGATTCCACCATGCAGGCGTTCGACTATGAGCTTGATGAGAAAACAGACTCCATCTTCTTCGCATTCGGCATCTTGCAGGCAATGCAGCAAGTGGCCGACCAGTATGTGTTCCAGGGAGAAATGCGAGGCGAATTGGTAAGCACCACCGACTACACGCTCAATTCGCTCCGTCAATTGCAGAACTTCTCTGCCACAACTGAGAATGCCTACGATAGCGCATACGTTTACTATCGCGTCATCAACAATTGCAACTACTACATTGCTCATCGTGATACCACCCTCATCACGGGTAGTACCAAGGTGGTGATGAACGAATATGCAGCCGTAAAGGCTATCCGTGCTTGGGCTTACTTGCAGTTGGCTCGCAACTATGGCAGCGTGCCATTCTTCACCGAGCCACTTACTACCATCTCGCAGATAAACAACAGCAATTATCCTCAGCTC
>OMTC01000158.1 GCA_900313845.1 uncultured Prevotellaceae bacterium | reverse complement strand
AGAATGGGCGTGGTGGAAAAACCGTCACTCTTGTGAAGGGATTTGTTGGTACGGAAGCTGATATGAAAGACTTAGGCAAACTGCTTAAAACCAAGTGTGGCGTAGGAGGTTCCACTAAGGATGGGGAAATTCTCATTCAGGGAGATTTCAAGGAAAAAATCATTGCTATCCTGAAATCGGAGGGCTATACAAATTCCAAGTAATATCCCTTTCCTCTCGTTATTCTTGATTTTCCGTTTTTCTGAATCAGTTTTTTGGGAATGAGGTAAAATGTATAGGGGTTGTACTTCTACGCTACAGGGGTTGTACTTCTACGCTACAGGGGTTGTACTTCAACGCTATAGGGGTCGTACTTCTACGCTATAGGGGTTGTACATCTACGCTATAGGGGATTAGGAGAAGTTAATCCCTTATTTTGTTTTCGTCATTCCTCTATGTTTCTTTCGTCAATCCCCTATATTTCTTTTGTCAATCCCCAATGTTTCGTGCGTCGTTCCCCTATGTTTTTTCATTCTCTTCCAAGTTAAATAGTATCACATGCGACTTTGCATAAATTAAGAATTAATTCATCGTATTTCTGCCGAAAATACGTCGAAAAATCGTAACTTTGCACTTTATTAGGATAATAAAAGGGCGGCTCGAAAGATGAAATATGCCGCAATCTGTTATAATTAAGCGAAATATGAGTAAAATTATCGCATTAGCAAACCAAAAAGGTGGAGTAGGAAAGACCACCACGACAATTAATCTTGCAGCATCTTTGGCTACGATGGAGTCGAAGGTCCTCGTCGTTGATGCTGACCCTCAAGCAAATGCATCATCAGGACTGGGTGTTGACATCCAAACAGTAGATACTTCGATATACGATTGCATCATCAGCTCCGTGGTGAGCGATGCAAACCCCAATGAGAGACCCATTGACCCGCATGAGGCAATTTATACTACCGATATAGATGGACTCGACATCATTCCAAGCCACATCAATTTGGTAGGAGCAGAAGTGGAGATGATTAATGTGAAGCACCGCGAGTCGGTGATGCGAAAAATACTGGACCCTCTTCGTAAAGAATATGACTTTATCCTCATCGACTGCTCTCCTTCTCTCGGATTGATAACAACCAATTCCCTCACAGCTGCTGATTCAGTGATTATCCCTGTGCAGTGTGAATATTTTGCGTTGGAAGGAATCAGCAAATTACTCCAGACTATCAAGATTATCAAATCAAAACTCAACCCGAAATTAGAGATAGAAGGCTTCTTGCTTACCATGTTTGATTCTCGTTTGCGCTTGGCAAATCAAATCTACGACGAGGTAAAGCGTCACTTTCAGGAATTGGTGTTTAAGACTGTTATTCAGCGAAATGTGAAGCTGAGTGAAGCACCAAGTCATGGCATTCCATGCCTCCTCTATGATATCACTTCCACGGGTGCTCGCAATTATCTTGCCTTGGCAAAGGAGGTGATAGAAAAAAACAAAACGGTGAATAAAAACTAATGCTCTCAGAAAAATAGTTTAGAAAAATAAAATGGCAGTAAAGAAAAAATATGGCACTCTTGGACGCGGACTTGATTCACTCATTTCCACCGAAGACGTGCGTCCAGAGTTGTCATCTACCATCAATGAAATAGAAATCTCTCTGATTGATGCCAATCCCAATCAGCCACGTCGTGAATTCGATTCCGATGCACTGCAGGAGTTGGCTGAATCCATTGCTGAAATAGGTATCATTCAGCCTATCACCCTTCGTCAGATGGAAACGGGGCGCTACCAGATTATTGCAGGTGAGCGTCGTTGGCGTGCTTCGCAGTTGGCGCATCTTTCCACAATCCCTGCCTATATTCGTACGGCAGACGATGAGAATGTGATGGAAATGGCGTTGATAGAGAATATCCAGCGACAGGACTTGAATTCTGTGGAAATTGCTTTGGCTTATCAGCATCTCATCGACCAATATGGACTCACTCAGGAGAAACTTTCTGAAAGAGTGGGGAAGAAGCGTGCTACTGTTGCCAATTTCCTCCGTTTGCTCAAACTCCCAGCTCCCGTGCAGGTGGCATTGCAGAACCACGAAATCGACACGGGGCATGCTCGTGCCTTGTTGGCACTCGAAGACCCAAAGCAGCAGGTGAAATTCTTCAATGTCATTAAGGAAAAAGGTTATTCTGTTCGCATGGTGGAGCAGCTCATCAAGGAATATAACGAGCGTGAAGCCAACGAAGGAAACATCTCCGAAGGCAAGTCGAAGTCGGCTGCTTCCAAGATTTCTGAGGAATATGAAACCATTCGCAAGAATTTGGCAGAGTTGTTAGGTACCAAGGTGAAAATCTCTTGCACCCAGAAGGGAAATGGAAAAATCACTTTGGAATATGCCGATGATGCCGAACTCAAGCGTATCATTGCAATGATTTCGCACTAAGGATTTCTCTTTTCCTCTCGTGCGTGTATAAATAAATTAAGGTGTTTGTTCGATAAGAACCATATCGCATAAAACTCCCAATTCGAATCAATCGTTCTCAATAAGAGGAGTAGATGATTTTCAAGCATTTGACATCTTTCTGTTTCATGGTCTTGGCATTTGTATGTCAGGTGAGTATGGCTCAGTCGCAGACTCCAACTCCACCCGATACGATAGACAGACCTTCGGAGGTGAAGAAAGAGCTTGCCGATACCATCCGCTTGACTGAATTGAGGCAGGATTCCGTGATTCGAGTTTATGCTGATTCTCTGGATTCTGTGGGTAGTGCTATCGTGATGGTTCCTAATGATTCACTTCTGCTAACAGAAAAACAGAAAATCGATAAATCTCATTGGGTCCCTAATTCAAAGAAAGCACTTTGGTTGGCTATCGTCTTTCCTGGTGGGGGACAGATTTACAACCGAAAGTACTGGAAATTGCCTCTCTTCTATGGTGGCTTTTTGGGATGTGTGTATGCCATTAGTTGGAACAACACCATGTACACCGACTATTCGCGTGCTTTCATTGATATCATGAGCGATGACCCTAATGCCAAGAGCTATATGAATTTCATTCCTGCTACCTATAACGTAGAAGCCAATCGCAAGCGTTTGCAGGAATTGTTCAGAAAGAAAAAGGACTATTATCGTCGTTATCGCGACTTGAGTATCTTTGTTGCGATAGGTGTTTATGTGCTTTCAATCATCGATGCTTACGTCGATGCCGAACTATCAAGTTTTGACATTTCGAAGGACTTGACGATGAAAGTCCGTCCGTCTGTTATTAACAACCATAGCACTGCCATGCGACCTTCGGGATTCAAGGAACAGTCATACGGCATTCAGTGCTCTCTCAATTTCTAATAAGAATCAACATGAATTTAAGACTCAAAATACTTCTCTTCTCTTTTGTTTTGGCAACTCCTCTTTTTGCGCAAATCGACGACGAAATCATTGTGCAGGAAGACAGTGGCGTTACTGAGGTTTTCGACCTGCCTGAAGGTATGACTATCAGTGAAGAAGAACTGATGAACGACTATACGAACAAGAGCAATCTGACGGAAGGCACTACTTCCTCTTCCATTCGTGAGTTGTCGGCAAGTGATCAGGTGATTGTTGACCGACTTTCGCGCATTCCAACTACCATTGAAATGCCACTCAACAACATCACGCGTGCGTTCATTGACAAGTATAGCAATAATATGCGCAGTTCCGTGGCTGTCATGTTGGGAGCTTCCAATTTCTATATGCCAATTTTTGAGGAGGCACTCGAAAGATATGGCTTGCCGCTCGAACTGAAATACCTTCCTGTGATTGAATCGGCTCTTCGCCCTTCTGCCACTTCCCGTGCTGGAGCAGCAGGACTTTGGCAGTTCATGGTGGCAACGGGAAAGCGCTTCGGACTTGAAATCAATACACTCGTTGATGAGCGTCGAGACCCACTCAAGTCGAGTGAGGCAGCTGCTCACTATCTGAGCGTACTATATGACCAGTTTGGCGATTGGGGTCTTGCCATAGCTGCTTATAATTGTGGAGAAACCAATGTGCAGAAGGCTCTCATTCGTGCTGGTGGAGAAGGCAAGGACTATTGGCAGGTGTATAATTATCTCCCTCGAGAGACTCGTGGTTATGTTCCAGCATTCATTGCAGCCAACTATATCATGACTTACTATTGCGAGCATGGCATCAATCCTTTGCAGGCTTCTCTTCCTGCTGCTTCCGATACCATTGTGTTGATGAAGGAATTGACTTTCAACCAGATTGCTTCAGTTAGTGGAGTGACAGTGGATGAATTGCGTTCCCTTAATCCGCAGTATCGTCGCGACATTGTTCCTATCAATTATGCAGTTCGCATGCCAATGTCAGGCATTGAGTCTTTTGTTCAAAATGAAGACAGTATCTATGCGGGCACGATGGCATTCAACGAAGCTCCAACTCGTAGATTGGTGACGGAAGACATAGAAGAAGCCTCCACGAAAGTGGAAGTGCAGAGAAGCAGTTATAGTTCTTCTTATTCTCGCAAGAGCAGTAGTAAAAGTTCAAAGAGAAGCAAGAAGAGCAAGAAAGGAAGCGAATCAGTGACTGTAAAGAAAGGAGATACGTTGTCGTCCATTGCCAGACGAAGTGGTATGACTGTAAACCAGTTGAAGAAAAAGAATGGCATTTCGGGCAGCACGATCAAACCTGGACAAAAAATAAAGGTGAAGTAGAAAAGAAAATGAAGAATTAAGAATGTAGAATGAAAATTACTTATTCCATTAGTAGAGTAAAATACATTCTTCATTTGGAGCGAAGCGAGCATTCTTCATTCTTCATTTCGGCAACACCGTTATTCTTCATTCTTCATTTAAGCGCAGCGACATTATGGATGAACTCAACAAGCAAGATGAAATGGAAGACAAGATGGTGAATGATGCTTTTGACCATCTGATTGAATCATATTTGGCATCTCCTCATCGTAAGAAAGTTGAAATCATCACCAAGGCTTTCAACTTTGCGAAGCATGCCCATAAGGGTGTGCGTCGTTTGTCGGGAGAACCTTATATCATGCACCCTCTGGCAGTGGCGCAAATTGTGTGTGAAGATATAGGTTTGGGTAGTACATCCATCTGTTCTGCATTGCTTCATGATGTGGTTGAGGATACTGACTACACGGTTGAGGACATTTCCAATATTTTTGGTCCAAAGATTAATATAAA
>OMTC01000163.1 GCA_900313845.1 uncultured Prevotellaceae bacterium | reverse complement strand
TCAAGAACACAGGTATTGAATTCGCCATCAATGCTCACCCAGTTGTAACCAAGGACTTCTCTTGGACAGTGAACTACAATGTCACTTACAACAAGAACGAGATTGTCGAACTTACCAATGGTGCTGATTTCTTCCTCACAGGTGATAAAATCTCAGCAGGATTGAAAAATCAGGTTCAGGTGAACAAGGTAGGCTATCCTGCCAACAGTTTCTATGTTTACCAGCAGGCATACGATGTGGATGGCAATCCACTCGAAGGCGTTTTTGTTGACCGCAATGCCGATGGCATCATCAATGCCGACGATAAGTATGTTTATAAGAAGCCAGATGCTGACGTTACTATGGGTCTCACCAACAAGTTCATCTACAAGAACTGGGACTTCAGTTTCAGTTGGCGTGCCAGCTTCAACAACTACCTCTACTACGACTTCCTCTCAGGACATGCTAATGTGTCTTACGCAGGACTCTTCACCAACAATGCTTACTCCAACACCACTCAGGAGGCTATCGACCTCGGTTTCGAGGGTAAGACCGACTACTACATGAGCGACTATTTCGTTCGCAATGCTTCTTTCTTGCGCTGCGACAACATCACGCTCGGCTACTCTTTCAACCATCTCCTCGCTTCCGACTCCTTCAAGGGCTTAGGTGGACGTATCTATGGACTCGTTCAGAATCCATTCGTCATCACCAAGTACAAGGGCCTCGACCCAGAGCGCACACATGGCACAGGTGTTGACGGTGGTGTTTATCCACGTCCAACTACCTTCATGGTTGGTCTTAGCCTTAATTTCTAATCAGGTTTCACGTTTCAAAAAATAGAAAATTATGAAATTCAGATATTTCAAAAATGTAATTCCTGCAGCAGTGGTTTCACTCCTTGTGGCTGGTGGAGTTTCCTCTTGTACGAAGGACCTCGACCAGAGCATCCAAGACCCTCAGACCAACACTCAGTTCAATGCTACAGGACTCCTTGCCAAGATTTATGGTAATCTCACACTTACAGGAACAATAGGTGGTTCTGGTAATGCTGATATGTCGCAGTTCGACGAAGGTAACTCTTCCATGTATCGTCGTATATTTGAAGCCAACGAACTCTGTTCCGATGAATGTATCTGGACATGGCAGGGCGATGCTGGTATTCCTGAACTCACCAACATCAGTTGGAACTCTTCTCATGGCTACAATGAGTTGACCTACTATCGACTCATGTACAACATCACACTTTGCAACTTCTATCTCGACCAGACCGAAGGCACCGAGGATGCTCAGATGTTGCAGAACCGTGCTGAGGTGCGCTTCATCCGTGCTTTGCACTACTACTATTTCATCGACCTCTACGGATGTGCTCCTTACAAGCTCCACTACAATGACGAACTCCCTGAATATATTTCTCGTGCAGACTGCTTCAATTTCGTTGTCGGCGAGTTGAAGGCTATCAATGGCGAGAATGCAGAGAGCAAGGAAGTGCTCCTCGAGAGTGCCAATAGCGATGCCAACTATGGACGTGCTGACCGTGTAGCAGCCAACATGTTGCTGGCTCGTATGTATCTCAACGCACAAGTCTATACCGGCACTCCACAGTGGGCTACGGCACAGGCGTATGCTCAGAAAGTTATCGATAGCAGCTACAAGCTCTGCACCGAGTCGAAGAATGGTTTCTCCGCTTATCAGCAGCTCTTCATGGGCGACAACGGCGAGAATGCCAATGCACGTCAGGAAATCATCTTCCCTATCCGTTGCGATGGTGCTACCAGTCGTTCCTATGGCGGTTCTGTTTATACTATTGCTTCCACTACGGGTAATGGTACTCCTGACCAAGGTATTGCCAAGTCACAGTGGACATGTAACCGTTCTCGCGAGGCTTTGGTTAAGAAGTTCTTCTCTTCTCTCCGCGATGTACCTCTCACTTGCGATGTAGATTCTGTGATGAAGGCTGCAGGCGACGACCGTGCTCGCTTCTTCTCAGGATGGTCTGTGAACGACAAGGGTGAGAAAGGCAATGAGCGCACAACCAGCACAGAGGAAAAGACTACCTTCAGTGCAGGTCTTGGCATCATGAAATGGACCAATTATTATTGCGACCCTAACAATGGTGCACCAAAGGATGTTTCTTACTCCGACACCGATGTTCCGCTCTTCCGCTTGGCAGAGGCTTACCTCACCCTCGCTGAGGCTACATTCCGTCTCGAAGGTCCATCCGCTAAGGTCATTACTCTCATCAATACGCTTCGCTCTCGTGCCCATGCCGCTCCGTTTGATGATGTGACCGAACTTGACATTTGCGACGAATGGTGCCGTGAGTTCTACTTCGAAGGCCGTCGTCGTTCCGACTTGATTCGTTTCGGCTATTTCACTTCTGGTGACTATCTCTGGGATTGGAAGGGTGGAGTTTACACAGGTGCTGGTGTAAGCGACATCTACAATCTCTATCCAATACCAGCCAACGAAATCAACTCGAATCATAACATGTGTCAGAATAAGGGTTATTAATTATATTCAAAACTTAATGACAATCAACTTATGAAAAAGATTATATATTCATTGCTGATGCTTGTGGCAGTGGGCATGACCTTCAGTTCCTGCTCCGAGGATCGTGACAGCAATCCAACCTTCAATCCCAACGACGTGAAGAGCTTTACGCTCAATATGCCTGGGTATGCCCTCAACAATGCCTACGACCTTGAGCATTCTGAGTATCTCGTGCTGACTACGTCGCAGCCCGACTACGGCTTCCCTGTTTCCACAGTCTATACCGTGTGGGTAAGTCTCGACAATGAGCATTTCGAGAACCTTGCCACCACTTCTACTAATACATACATCAGCGTCCCTGCTTCTGAGCTCAACGAAAAGATTCTCACCATGGCAGGCGACAAGGACCTTTCGCAGCCTATTCCTCTCTATGTTTATCTCACGGCTCATGTCTATGGAAATGAGACATTAGGAGAAGCTCAATCCAACACTATCACCCTTCCAAAGGTGCAGGCATACGTTCCTGTTGTGGAGATTGCACTTCCTCAAATGATGTACATCGTGGGTAGCTTCCCTGCATCCGATGGCTGGAGCAAGTTCGTTCCGCTCAGTCAGGCATTCAGTCAGGATGGCTTCTACTATGGCGTTGTTTATCTCCCATCTGGTTCCGAGTTCAAGATCAACCAGGATGCTGGCTGGAAGGGCAACGACAAGGGCTACGGACAGCTCACAGTGACCGACGATGCTGGTGCAGGACTCAGCAGTGCCGACGCATCCAACGATGCAGCCAACATCAAGGTGGCTAACGGTGGCTGGTACAACATTATCGTTAAGGGTAAGATTGCCAACGGCGCACTCCAGTACGAACTCATCACTCGCAAGGCAGCCGTTTATATCATCGGTGCTGCTCTGGGTGGCGAATGGAGTCTTTCGGATAACGGCAAGTTCACTGCTCCTGACAATGAAGGTGCTTGGACTTCTCCTGCATTCACTGGTGATGGCGAACTCCGTATGTTTGTGGATTGCGGTATCGACTGGTGGAAGACAGAGTTTACCATCAAGAATGATGGCACACTCTTCTACCGCAACGTTGATATTCCTAATAACTGGGCTGAAAGCATTGGCGCAGACTATTCTTGCCAAGTTTCAACAGGTCAGAAGGCAGTTGTTGACTTCACTCAGGGAACAGGTCGAGTTGAATAATGAAAGCCCCCTCGACATCAATTCGAGGGGACCCTTTCTATTATCTTTAACAAATCAAATTATTTTGACAAGATTATGAAAAAGATATTTTTATATGCAGGAATCCTCGTGGCTTCGTTTGCAACGGTATCGTGTAATGAGGATTTCAAGGACTGGGAACAACCTCAGTCCATTCCTCAAGGACCAGACAAGGACGTGGTAACCGCCGCTGCCAATCTGCTGTCGAATACCATCGACTATGATGCTACAGAGACTTCAAAGGTTACTTTGCTGACTCAGAGTTTCATTACGGGTGTTGATGCAGCACAATTGGTTTACTCCAATTTGAAAATCAATGGTGTGGACATTCCTTGCACTTCTGAAGACGGTAATCTGATTGTTGCTCTTGACGACATCAAGAAAGCATGCGAAACTTTCTATAAGTCAAAAGCACACACCACCCGTTTGATGGAATGTACCGTGAAGGCTTCAAGCCTTGATTACGACGGTGTGGCTGTGCCAGCAGAACTGACCATTGATGCTGCTACTGTTGACAGCTTTGCATTCCAATTCAAGACTCCTGAATTGCCTGCCATTGCTTACGAAGACGCTTATTATTATATAGGTGGCTACAATGGTTGGAATCTTTCTGCTCCAACTCCAATGGAGAAGAATGAGGACGGCACATTCTCTGTTATCCTCGACATTGGCGATTCCGAGTGGTTCTGCTTCGCACCGCAGTCAGCTGTTGACAATCAGGATTGGAACGGACTTCTCCGTGCCACTTCCAATGGCGACACCTCCACTTCGGGCTTCTTCAACGAGGACAGTAGCAGTGGCAATTCCTTCCAGTGTGAGAAGGGTGGCACTTTCAAGTTCACCATTTCTCCTAAGGATTGGTCATTCTCCTATGCTCCTTACTCTAAGGAACTCTATTACGCAGGCGATGCCAATGGATGGGGCTTCTCACCACTCGTGAAGGTTGGTGACAATTTCGAAGGCTACTACTACATCTTCAAGGCTGACAACGAAACAACTTGGGGATTCAAGTTCACCACAACTCCTAATTGGGACAACCCTCAGTATGGAGCAGGCGAAGGTGAAGGAACCATTGCACTCGGTGGAGGCAACTGCGACCTTCCTGGTGATAACCAGTCTGGATTCTACAAGATTTCTGTCAATACAGACAATCTCACATTCACCCTTTCTCCTATCAACGTGATTTCGCTCATCGGTTCAGCCGTGAATGGCGACTCCAGCTGGGGCACAGACTACGACCTCCGCTTCAATATCGACAAGAAGTGCTGGGAGGGAACCTACGACATGACTGATGGTGAATACAAGTTCCGTGCTAACCACGACTGGTCACTCAGTTGGGG
>OMTC01000164.1 GCA_900313845.1 uncultured Prevotellaceae bacterium | reverse complement strand
AAGTTGCTACAATAAGCGAACGCTTCTTTTCCGATGCTGGTCACACTGTAGGGAATGACAACGGAGGTAAGGTTCCCACAGCTATAGAACGCACTTTCGTCGATGCTGGTCACGCTGTTAGGAATGGCAACGGAAGTTAGGTTTCCACAATAAGCGAACGTATAAGCTTCGATGCTGGTCATGCCGGAAGGAATTTCTACAGAGGTCAAGCTCATACAACGGAAGAACGCACGAGACCCGATGCTGGTCACGCTGTTGGGGATGTTAATGGAAGTAAGGGCACTACAATACTCAAACGCAGACCTACCGATGCTGGTCACGCCGATGGGTAAGGTAATGGAAGTCAGGCCACCACAGCTATAGAACGCACCAACCCCGATTCCGGTTACATGATAATGAGTTCCACTTCCCCCACTCTCCGACCACACCTCTCGGAGGTCAATAGCACCGCTTTTATATTTATCAATGACAGTCACATAATCACCATCATCTAGCTCAATATTTGTACCATCAACCTTTCCTTTAATTTCAATCCAAGAAACCGTTCCATCCGCAGCCGTAAGTTTCACGTATTGTGCCCAAGCAGAAGAAGACACACAGAACAATGCTATTAAAGCAAATAAAACATTCTTTTTCATATTAGTGATATTTAGTTAAACATTGATTTTGCAAAATAACAAAAAAGTTTCGGACGCACCAAATTATCATTGTGCAAAAAAATGAGAACAGTTAACCTTTATAGTTGTTGAGGGCGATTTGCATGAGGCGACTATCGGCGAGGAAAGAATGGTAGCAGAGGGTGACGAAGCTCCAGCGCTGGGTGAGGAGGAACACGGCGATGCATTTCTTGATGGTAGGCCACCAGGCATTGCGGTTGGTACGCATGAAGTCAGCAATGATTTCGTCGTCGCTCACACCAAAGGATTTGAGCAAAGCCATTGAATGCCTGTCCTGTCCTTCCCTACCGTGCAATGATAATAGGTGCAAATGCCACGCTCCGCATTCTCACGCAGTTTTGCAACAGCCTTCTGCAACTGTGTCACGCTATATTCATCCGTGACGATTTGCTTGTAAAGCACAGGGAAATCGGGCATCATCTCCTTCAGTTTCTCGGGATGTTTTCGCAGATTTCGTACGATGGTCAAAGGGTCTGAACCCGTCTCACGAGTGATTCCCACTGTGGCATCTTTGAGGAGTGGAATCTGAACGTATTCCACATCGGCAGGCAGAGGGTCTGGAAATTCCTGTGCTTCGAGGGGCGTGCGCAGGTCGAGCACACACCCGATGTTGTATTTCTTGCAAAAGGCAGCACATTCCTTTGGTTTGAAGATGCTCAGTTTTCCACCACGCAAAAACAAGCCACTCGGCATCTTGCCCTTGCCATCAGCGAAGGGAATGCCACCCAAGTCACGGAGATTTAATTGACGAATTTTCATCAGTGAATGAGATCAAGGATTTAATGGATTTGATGGATTTCCGTTGTTTGTTTTCATCGGCAAAGTTAAGGATAATTTGGAAAATGAAAGATAGGGAAAATGAGAAAAAGAGAAATTCTGTCATATTTTGAGAAAATAGAGGAATGAGAATTCGGGCTTTTTCACTTTCTTTGCAAACGAAAACCAAATAAATGGCTATCGCCAAGTTTCAAAGTTTCAAGTTGGCTACGCCAAGTTTCAAAAGTTTCAAAGCTGAAGCTTGAAACTTGAAACCGGCACGTAGTGCCTTAAACCCTTACCCATTATGAAACGACTTCTATTCACTCTAACCATTCTCAGTACATTCTCTCTTTTTGCTACTGCTCAAACGAAATACGAGGCGGAGGCTGCTCAACGCAGTAATTGCGACGTCGTGAGCGGCAGTAAGTATTCGGGAGGAAAGGCTGTGAAGATGACTGAAAGCAACGCCACACTCAGTTTCACCATTCCTATCGACAAGCGAGGAAAATATATCATCTCCGTGGCTGGTGACGGTATTGGCGGAGGAAAGGTGGTGAACTGCACAGTGAACGGTTCTACCACGACTTTCCAACTGAACACATACGAGGAAGTGAAACTGGGTACATTCATCCTCAAAGAAGGCAACAACACGGTGGTGATTACACCCAATTGGACATGGTTCGACATCGACTATCTCCTCATCGCTCCCAACGAGAACACGCTGGAGTTCAACATCGCGGAAGCGCCTGTGGATGCGAATGCCACCAATGCAGCACGCGTGATGTACGGTTTTCTGTTGGAAAACTTCGGAAAACGAACCATCTCGGGTATTATGACGGGAGAGATGGGCTCCTCGAATACGGATGTGAAAAAACATGCGGATGTGCAAGCGGTATATTCGGCATCGGGCAAATATCCTGCACTCATCGGTTTCGACTTCATGAATGCCACGGGCAAGAGCGAAAGCACATCATGGAACAAGGACTACACGCGCAGCAGCATGAATTTAGCAAAGGACACCTATCGCAAAGGAGGTTTCCCAGCGTTCACTTGGCACTGGCGCGACCCAAGCAGGAATACGGATGCTTTCTACACCAGCGACTGCAACATGAAAATCAGTAACGCACTGAAGAGCGACGGCACATGGAACACCTCTTCATCGCTTTACAAGTACATCATCAAGGACATCGACGCGATTGCCGACTATTTCCTTGAACTGCAAAAGGCTGGCATGGCTTGCATCTTCCGTCCGCTCCACGAGGCAAGCGGAGGTTGGTTCTGGTGGGGACGCGAAGGAGCTGAGCCTTGCAAGAAACTCTATCGACTGATGTACGACGAAATGGTGAATGTGAAGGGAGTGCACAATGTGATTTGGGTGTGGAACGCAGGCGACAACGACAAGGATTGGAATCCTGGCGACGATTATTACGACATTGTGTCGGCAGACATCTATAATAGTGATTTCGACTATTCGAGCAACTACGTGTCGTTCGACAATCTGAAAACACTGACGAACGGAAAGAAAATCATCGCCCTTTCCGAGAATGGTCCTATCCCCGACATTCAGAACTGCGTGGACGATGAGTCTGTGTGGTCGTGGTGGATGCCTTGGTATCAGACTTGGAACGGAAAGTTTGTGGATAAGACAAGCAAGGCGGAATGGTCGAAATGCATGAACGACGAGCGCGTGATTACGCTCGAAGACCTCTCTGCAGGTTGGGAAGTTTATGCAGGGATTGAAGAAATAAACGTCACCCCCACCCCCTCTCCCTCAAAAAAAACAAGGCATATCATTACGGATATGCAAGGAAGAATCCTTGATAAAGAACCCATGAAAGGATTGTATATAAAAGAGGGTGTGAAGTGTTTTAAATGAAGAATTAAGAATTAAGAATGAAGAATGAAAGTTACTTAATTCAACTTTTTGAGCAGCGCATGCTTGGATTTACTGAAGCGCTTTCGGGGATTATCTTCATCACATTTGTGGATTGACTGAACCTTTCCTTTGGATTCAACTAGTTGCCGAAGGCTCGGCGTTGCGATAACGAGCCTTCGGCGTTGCGATGGCGAAGGCTCGCCGTGTAAACGTTGAGGGCTCGCCATTTCAGTAAAATCAAAGGAAAAGTCCAGTATATTCAAAGGAACGCATCAGCAAAATCGAAGGAAAAGTTCAGTACAATCGAAGGAGAATCTCAGCCAATGGAAACTACATTCCAATAAACTAATTAACATTCTTAATTCTTCATTATAGAAACTCCACTCATGGAATTCTCTTGCACGAGAACCATGAGTGGAGTTCCTATTTTGATGTACCCTCAGGGGTATTACGGAGTTGAAGTAATATCCCCGAGAGGTTGCTTTGATTAGTATTGAGAAACTTTGAGGTCGCTAACCTTGATGTTGCCACCGTAGTTGTTGATACTCCAGCAGTTCTTCTGAATACCGTAGATGCGGTTGGTGTAAGCGTAGGTGTGGTTGATGTACATCACCATGACGGAGTTGTCGGTGTAGATGTCGATGCGATATACATTGTTGGAAGGACGAGGGAAATTGTAGCCGTCGATGCCTTCGATGAAGCCCTTACCGCGCTTGCCTTCCTGCTCGAAGTTCACCTTGCGGGTGTTCTCGTTTTCAGGATTGACAACCATAGTGTAATACTGCTCGGAGTCGGTGCCACGCACGAGGGAAACACCGAATTTGTCCCAGTTGTTGCTCGTAGTGACAGTGAAACTGATGTGGTTGTGCGCCTCGAGACGATTGAAGAGCACGTATGCATCGTCGCCCGAGAGTGAGCCTTCTGTTCCATTGAAAGAGCCTCCCTTAACGTCCTTTACGCTGACAGTCTGCTGCTTGTTGTACTTGGCTTCGATAGCAGGGATGTCGCCCACGGAGAGTGTGCCATCCTCATGCTGGATGAGTTTGTGGCAAACGAGTGCACCCGACCAATTAGGTTCGCCTCCTGCTCCCACGTTCACATTCTTCTCGTGGATGGTAGCTCCCGTACGGAATGGGCACCAGCCCCAGATGTAGCGGTCGGTTCCGTTAGAGGCAGTTTTGCCTGCATAAAAGGCACGGCTATCGAGCACGCCCTCACGTCCGTCCTTTGGCCAGTTGGCACCTGGGTCGTTGAAACAAGCCTTCAGACCTTCGAAGGTGGTTGCCATCATGTACTTCACCTTGCGGCTCCAAGAAGCACGATAACCTTCGCTATAGATGATGTACCAGTAGTTGCCCATCTTGAACACGTCAGGACATTCGCACATGCGGTCCCAAACCATGTTGAAGGAGCCTACGTGGTTCCAATTCTTCAGGTCGGAAGAGGAGAAGTCAGCAAACTTCTGGTTGGAGGAGATGACCATGTGGTAGAGTCCGTCCTCAGCCTTGAAGATTTGAGGGTCGCGGAAATCCACAGGGGAATAGCCGAAGTCGGTGCCCTTCAGTGTCCAAAGCATGTCCTTGGTCCAATGGGAGAAGTCGGAGGAAGTGGCACGCATCACCACCTCGGTGTTGGCGCACTGAGGATTGTGGCCCGTGTAGTAGAGGTAATAGAGATTGTCTTTCTCGTTGTAGATGCAGCAACCCGTTCCGAGTGCAGCGTCCTGCTCAAGCGGAGAAGTACCTGTAGGAAGCACTTCGCCCAGTGATTCGTAGTTTGCACAATCCTTCGTGGAGATGCCCCAGATAGGGTGGTAGTTGTAGGTGCCGTTGATGTCGTACTCCTGCAAGTAGAGCACCTTGAATTCACCTGCCTTTGTGTCGTAGAAAGGCATTGGGTCGCCACAGCGTCCCACACTTGGGTTGTAGTAGGTGCTGAAACCGCCCTCATCGGTGGAGTTGAAGAATGCAGTTGTGCCAGCCCAGTCCTTTGGCTCGTCGCCGTATTTGTCGTCGCTGCATGCTGTCAAACCAAAGACAGACAGCATGAATACGCTATATAAAATTGTTCTTTTCATAATGTGATAGGTCCCCTCCCTTCCTCCCCGAAGGGAGGAGATTGGAGATAGTTGTTAATGAAAAAATAATTAAATCATCTTATTTAAGGAAACTCAATGTTGGAGTAAGCTCTCCCATCCCCCCTCCGAAGAAAGGGGGATGAGGGGGTGAGGCTCTTATTTTCCTTGCAAATAGTTGAATGCGTTCTTAGTCATAATGGCAATGTTCTGGTGGAAGTATTCCTCGTAACCAGCTTCGTAGGTGTAGGAGTACCAGTCGTAGCAACCAGAACCGATGCAGATGATGCCGCCCTTGCCATTGCCAGCAGGGTATTCCCATGCCACGATGGCACCGTCGTCACCAACACCGAGCACCTTACCACCTGTGCGGCCCGTCCAAGCATCGTAGTTGTCGTAGCCACCCCAGTCTGTACCGATGTGATACTGAGCTGTGGAGTTGGTGATGTGATAACCAGCGTTGGTGCAATATACTTTGTTAGGATTGTCGCCGTTGATGGTATTAGCGTAGAGAGGATGACCTTCCTGTCCTTCGAACTTGCGGAAGCTCCAAGGACCACCACAGAG
>OMTC01000370.1 GCA_900313845.1 uncultured Prevotellaceae bacterium | reverse complement strand
AAATCAGCCAAGCCATTGAGCAAAAGCAATGGGACCGCCTCCCACATTTGCTCAACGCACTGTCGAATTCACAATTCCGACGGAGCGAAAGCTATGTGCGTGAATCGGTGCTTCCACGACTGAAAAACGATGATTTCTGGGAAGCACTCTACCACCTTATTATATATAAGCCTCAAGCTTTCATCTCAGGCATCCTTGCCATCGAGCATTTGTCAAAAGACGGAACGCTCTCCTACCACAACGAGGGAGCGCAGCAATTAGCGACCGTCGTCAATGAATCCCAAGTCCAGAAAATCATCAGTATGGCTGTGCCAAAACTTGTCAGCGAAGAGCAGGTGTTGGGACTGTTTGAGCTCTTCCATTTCGACGACGAGAGAAAACAAGTGGCTGTGCTGATTCAGACGACCACTCCCCTCTCCTATTATCACATCTTTCGCATACTCCAGCACATACCAGACCATCGGGAACTGGCGCTGCGCACATGCCGATATGTGCTGAAGAAAGGAGACGACATGTCGTTCAACATGGCTGCCATCCTGCGTGCCTATTTCGGACTGAACGAAATCCAAAATCAGTTGTCGCTGAAAATAGAGCCTTACGAACTCTCTTATCTTGAAACATCTTTCGAAACATTCAAATATGCCCTCGAGGGCAAAAAACCAACTATTATATGAAAAAGTTTTTTCTATCCACATTGCTTGTGCTAACAGCGGTTGCATCAACCCATGCACAGGAAGAACAAGCGTTCACTCCTATTTACAAATATCGCATCTGCCTGAAAGACAAGAAAGGAACTGCATTCTCCGTGAAGCATCCCGAAAAGTTTCTTTCTCAGAAATCCATTGAGCGTCGCCGCAAGCAGAAGCTAAAGGTGAATAAAACCGACTTGCCGGTGAGCCAAGTCTATCTGAACGATATTCAAGCTACGGGTGTGACCATTCTTTCCACCAGTAAGTGGAACAACACCGTGTTGGTACAAACAACCGACACCACACTGATCGACCAGATTGCAGCATTCAAGTTTGTGACCAACACCAAGCGCGTAGCTATTTACACGAAGCCAGAGATGAAGAGCGGCATCAATCGTTTTTCACGCATCGTCAACGACTCCGTTCCTCGCTACACGCCCATGCCTATTTCGACTCGCTATTCTCAGTATGACTCCATCCACAATGTGTATGGTTTGGCAAATCGACAAATCGAACAAATCAACGGTGCCCCACTCCACAAGAAAGGCTATCGCGGCCAGGGCATGACCATCGCCATCATCGACGGAGGTTTTTACAATGCCGACATCATCCCCATGCTGAAGGATGTCCGCATTCTCGGAACCAAAGATTTTGTCACACCAGGTGGCAATGTCTATGAAAACGAATCACATGGCATGATGGTGCTTTCCTGCATGGCAACCAATTCGCCCAATCTTTTTGTCGGCACAGCACCCGAAGCATCCTACTGGCTTCTGCGCAGCGAAGACGGTGGCTCAGAACAAATCGTGGAGGAAGACAACTGGGCAGCAGCCATCGAGTTTGCCGACAGCGTAGGTGCCGACGTGGTCAACACTTCGCTTGGCTATTCCATTCTCGACCGCAAGGAAGACAACGTGAAGTATTGGGAAATGGACGGTCATCAGCACATTTCCTCCAACTCAGCTTCCATGATGGCAAGCAAGGGTATGATTCTTTGCAACTCCGCCGGTAACGAAGCTTCCAAGGCATGGAAACTCATCAGCGTCCCTGCCGATGCAGAAGATGTGCTCACAGTGGGTGCTGTCACCCCTGCGGGTGTCAATACGCTCTTCTCATCCTTGGGCAATTCTTCCGATGGACGCATCAAACCCGATGTGATGTCGCAGGGTGAATACTGCACCGTGATGAACGTGGATGGCACCATCACCCACGCCAACGGCACCAGCTTTGCCTCCCCAATCCTTTGCGGTATGGTGGCATGCTATTGGCAAGCCAACCCTAAGAAGACAGCCCACCAAATCATGGAGGAAATCCGTCAACGTGGCAACAACGTAGAACATCCCAACAACGTCTTTGGCTACGGCATCCCCGACTTTGGGAAATAGTTTTTTAGAACATCACATTATAAAAAAACATCGTCGGACATGTCCTTTTGCATATCCGACGATGTTTTTTTTCATACGGAAAGATGATTAACCTTTCAAATGCATATCAGTTACATCCGACTCGTTCAGTTTTCTAAGTTCCTCGTTGTTGGATTAACCTTTCAAATGCATATCAGTTACATCAGAAAGTTCACAACTCGCTGTTACTGTTCATTATAAAGGTCTTCCCGAGTGATAAAAATCCTCAGGCTAAGGACTTCCAACAGCCCCTATTAGGAAAAAGTCCTATTCTGATAATATATTTTTGCTTTGTGCAATATTTCTTGCCCCATTGTAATCTGCATGTACTTCTTTACCACAATTCGGGCATTCTGGGTTTTGGCATACAAAATGAATGCTATCTCTTGCTTCGGGCTGAACAACTCCACATACATTACACGTTTGACTTGTAAAAGCTGGATTTACATATTGAACCTTGATACCAACCCTACTTGCCTTATACTCAATCATCTTCTGAAGC
>OMTC01000226.1 GCA_900313845.1 uncultured Prevotellaceae bacterium | reverse complement strand
CATCTTTTCTAATGCCACATTGTCGAACACGATGGACTGTGCCGTTGTCACGGTGTCAGACTTGAGTGTATCTGTCGGCAAAATATCGTTTGGATGGGAAGACACATGCTGTTCCGTCTGAACTGCCTGTCGGTTGATACTCGACAAACGCACAATGTGGATGGCCGCAAAAGCCAAGCTGACGGCTAACAATGCACCAACAAAACTGGCGACAAACTTGCTTGGGAAAAGACCTGTTAGTTGTCGGATGAAAGCAGTCTTTGCCCCACTCTCGTTATCCCTGACTATAGTGTCCAGTTCCTCAGTGTGACTTGCTCTGAATTTACGCCATTCCTCTTCCACGGGGACAACCTCTTCATCAGCTTCCTGCTTCACAAAGGCTTGCTTCGTCAATGTCAATTGTTCCAACAGTTCTGCCAATTCCAAGTCGTCAGCCAGCATTTGCTGAATTTGTTCATCTGAATATCGTTCAGGATGTTCCTGCATCGAAAGCAGGATACGGATTCTTTCTTCGTGTTCCATCGTCTTTATCGTTTTACTGTTTCTGTTTTAAAATATTTTCTGATTCGTTGCAGCGACTGCGACAGGTGATGATAAACCGTTACCTTGCTCACACCCACAGCCTGAGCCACTTCCTCATAACTCATCTCGCGCAGAAATCGAAGCCTGAAAATCTGCCGACTGAGTGGTGGCAATTCTGCTTCAACAAATTGCATCAGTCGTTCCAAACGGTCATCGTCATTCATGCAGTAGATAGAGTTTTGCACAGACTCCTGCAAGAAGAGTTTTTCCACTCGTTCCCTCACTGATTTATGACTAAGTACATCAGAGCAACGGTTTCGCACAGCAGTCATGAGATAACCTTCCACCTTATCTTCCGCTGGCATCTGCCCACGATGCAACAGTTGGGCAAAGACATCGCTTACCACATCTTTGCTCTCCTGTGAGTCATACAGCATCACCCTTGCCAGACGATACATCTGTGCATAATGCCGACGGTATATCTTTTCAAATTCTGTCATATACTTACAAGGACGATTTAGAGAGACGAAAAACTAAGCAAAACGAAGAAAAAATCAAACAAAAGAAAACACTGGACGTTCGTTTTCGATTACGACGAACGCCCAGTGACGGGATGACGAACATTCGAGAAGACGAAAACGAACGTCCGTTTTTGGAATATAATCCAAATTCTATTTCTCCTTAATGATATACACGCAGAAGGCACCGACAATGAGAAGGATACCTGCAAGGACGAGCATCAAAACTTCGGGAGCGAGTTGTCCTGAATGAGTGAAAGCACTAAGAACCAGTCCACCGAGGGAAGCGGCAACGATTTGAGGAATGCAAATGGTGCCGTTGAAGAGTCCGAGATAAGTACCGACATGTCCACCCTTCAGGGAGTTGGTGAGGATGGTGAATGGGAGTGCCAACATAGCTGCCCAAGCGCATCCGATGAGCAGGAAGGAAACGAAGAGCGCATACTGGTTGTGGAGGAAATAGATGGAGATGAAACCGATGCCTCCGAGTACGAGACTCAAGCTGTAGATGAACTTACGACTCTTGAACAATGGAATGACGATTGCCCAAAGCACGGAACCGATAGCCTGAACAGCGAAGAGGATGCCCACCCAGTTGGCTGCTTCCTGATACTGCGTGGATTCCACGTCGAGAACAATGCGGGTGGTACCATCCACCACGCGTTCCATGGTTGGAGCGTCGAAGGCACTATGAGCGATTGTTCCGTTGGTATAAGTCCACATGAACATGAAGGCTGCCCAACAGAAGAACTGCACGAGTCCCACCGTCCAGAAGGTCTTTGGCGCCTTCAACAACAGTTGGAACATATTAGGTGAGTTCTTGGCATCTGCCTTTTCCTCTTCACTGATAGGATGGTATTCGTTGTAGAGTTCAGGCGGATATTCCTTCACCTTTGCAGTCGTGTAGAACACACAAAGAATGAGGATTGCCGCTCCGATATAGAACGAATAGATGACGGAATCAGGGATGACTCCTTCGGGAGCCGTGTTGCTGATACCTATAGCAGCGAAGATGAATGGGAAAAGATAGCCGACAAGGCTTCCCGCATTGCAGAGGAATGACTGAATGCTGTAGGCAAGTCCTTTCTGCTTCTCGTTGACCATATCTCCCACCATCATCTTGAATGGCTGCATTGCCACATTGATGGAGGTGTCGAGGAACATGAGTGAGACGAGTCCGAAGACCATTGCCGTGGCGACGCTCATGCCAAAGGAACCCGCATTTGGCAGAAGACACATGACGAGTACGGCTACGAGCGCTCCCACAAAGAGGTATGGGATACGACGGCCGAAACGAGTCCATGTGCGGTCGGACAACGAACCAATGATGGGTTGCACGATGATTCCCATGAGTGGAGGGAGAATCCAAAAGTAACTCAGGTTGTGTGGATCAGCTCCAAGCGTGGAGAAGATGCGGCTGATGTTTGCACTCTGCAGGGCGTATGCAATCTGCACACCAAAGAAACCGAAACTGATGTTCCAGAGTTTCCAAAACGATTGATCAGGAATTTGTTTCATAAAAATAGACCCGCCCCTCAACCCTCTGGACCCTTCCGACTCCCGGACCCCTCCAACTCCCCTGAGAGGGGAGAGATGGGAAGAGATGGTGAGGGAGGGGGTGGTTACTCTTTTAATAATTGATATTTATTTTCTTAGTTTGATTGCCTTGACGAAGAATATAAACGCCAGGACGAGTAGGAGCAAAGACAGGACGACCATCCAGCGTGAAGAATTGCCTGGGCGATGTGACGTCGTCGGATGAGGTGGTAGCGATGCCGGAAGCAAGGTCTTCCTCAACATAGTATTTTCCATCTATCTGTGCAGACTTAATCACGAAGAACTTATCCTCCGAAACTTCTGTCACATCGATGGTCTGTGGACTACCATTGTTGGTGGAGAATACAAAGTTTACGAAGTAGTCGGCAGCGTTGATATTGATAGTTTGGTAGTACCAAGTATAGCCGTTGATTACCTTCGTATCGGTAATCTGCTTGCCAGGCCAATTGCCATTCAGTTGGGAATTGTTATTGCTGTCCCAAATATAGAAATTCATGCGACTCCAGTTGAGTTCATCACGCACGTAGATGGTGGCGGTGTGTGGCTGGAACTCTTCCTGTTCTGCTTCGTACTCTGACTGGATGCGCTGCTCGATGGTGTTCCATTCCGACACGAGGGCATCGGAGATGTAGTAGCAGTAATCTGTTCCAGAAATAATCTTCGTGAAACCTGCGGGAGCAGAATAAGCATTCGGTGTCTTTCCAACGACACAGATGAGGGTGCCACGTGTACCTTGTGTTGCTACGGCATAATAGAGTTGCTGGGAGGCTTTCTGCTCGTAGGTACTTTGGTTGGTGATACCCGCCAATTTGCGAGCGGAAATCATTCGCTTGAGAGGATATTTCTGTGCCTGCCAGTGCTTGAGGAATACGCATGGAGTGCCAGGCATGGCGAGCATAAAGGCATTGGCTGCGAGGGTGTCAGCCTTGAGAGGGTCCTGCTCACTGCCTGAACGGCGCTCGGTGTCGTGGTTCTCGACGAAGGTGACAGCATAACGCTGGTAGTCCTTCTGATAGATGAGAGGATAGCCTGCTCCATCGGAGGCGTGTCCTGCCAAGAGTCGCCAGTTGTTCTGATGAACGGCATCACGTACACGATAGCGGAACTGGAAGTCGAAGGCTGCGGATTGAATCTCTCCATTCACCTTCGTGCCGTTGATCCAATTCTTGATAGTAGAGGAACCATCCCAACACTCTCCCACGGAGAACTGTGGCTTGGCTATGGCATTGTATTCACCCGTGTAGGATGCACTGAACCCCTTCATCCTTCGCCCGTGTCGTTGTTGGAAGAGAGTGAATAGCCATTGTTGGTTGCCCAAGTGAGTGTAGCACCATCATCGTCGTTGCGAACAATGTCAGTGGACTGCATCTGATAGGTGACACCCTTGTAGGTTTCCTTTGGGAAATCCACCCAGTTGGACACGTTGCTGCGATGGTTAACCACCACATCGGCGATGACACCTGTACCTTTTGCCTTGAAGGTGGAAATCATACTGCGGAGTTCGGATTCAGAACCAAATGAACTGTGCTGGTCGAAATAGTAGAGGGGTGCATAACCCATGTTGTTTCCACCACCGCAGTAACCCGACTGAGGAATCCAAATGAGGTCGAAGTATGTGGAGAGTTCATCAGCTTGCTTCTCAAGCTTTGTCCAACGAGTGTCGGAGAAACTATCCCAATAGAATCCCTGCAACATCACGCCTGAATAGTCGGCTTGCCAACCCTGTGCGGAAAGACCAAGGAAAGGCGCAAAAGAGAAAAGAAGAGGAAGTAGAAGTTTTTTCATAATTGAAGAGTTACAATGAAGAATGATGATACTATGACGAAACGAAAAAACGAAGACGAAAACCGCCTTTCGTATGGAAAGCCTTTGTTTTCGTCTTCGTTAAAAAAGGGGATTAGTTCTTCGTGATATTCACATAACCCTTACCATCACATTGTGGATAGAGTTCGAATGTGTAGTTGCCAGCCTCGATGTGCAGATTTGCACCATTCTGCGAAG
>OMTC01000179.1 GCA_900313845.1 uncultured Prevotellaceae bacterium | reverse complement strand
CCTTCCCTGACGGCATCGACCAAAGTGCGTTCATCACTTGCATCTCGCTGCGTGTTAATGTGTATTGTTTCATACTTTAATGAAGAATGAAAAGTGAAGAATGGCTTCGGCTAAACCGAAGCTTACAGTAACTGAGGCTAATGCTAAAACCGAAGCTTACTGTAACTGAGGCTAATGCCAAGGCTAACGCCTCATCACATCGCAAAGTTAATTCTAAGTTTTTAGAAAACTAAAACTTTAGAAAAGAAAAATCGTGCTATTCCTAAAAATTTAACGTTCATTTTTAGAAATAGCACGATGTTTTTTTAGAAGTTAACAAAGGAGTGTCCTTTGCTATGACTGAAGCTGCGGCTGAGGACTGGAATTGTTATTGTTTTCTTCCTCTGGTTTATTCAACTCAGGATAAGTGATGCGAGTGTGATAGATATTGACGAGACGCTCCTTCAAGGTTGACTTTGCAATGGATATGTCGCGAAGTGTGATATCGCACTCACTGAAATATCCCTCATCCAATAAAGAATCCACAATCTTATCCACAATACCTGCCACCGTATCTTCGGTGTACTCTTGGAGCGAACGAGAAGCAGCCTCCACACCGTCACACATCATCAGGATAGCCTCTTCCGCAGTCGATGGATTCGGTCCTGGATAAGTGAATGGAGCTGGATCTACCTCCTCGTCAGGATGCGCATTCTTATATTTGATATAGAAATAACGAGTTGTGCTCTTACCATGATGGGTGGTGATGAAACGCTTAATCACATCAGGCAATTTGTATTTTCCTGCCAACTCAACTCCGTATGTGACATGTTCAATGATGGCAGCCGCACTACGCTGCTCAGTGAGACGGTCATGTGGATTGATACTGCCTTGGTTTTCGGTGAAATAGCCTGGGTGCTTAGTCTTTCCTATATCATGATAGAGGGCACCGGTACGCACCAGTTGCACCTTCGCACCGATTTTCTTTGCCACTTCCGCTGCAAGGTTTGCCACCTGCATGGAGTGTTGGAACGTGCCTGGGCAGTTTTCGGACAACTCCTGAAGCAATGGATGATTGATGTTGGAAAGCTCAACCAAAGTCACATCGCTGACGAATCCAAACGATTTCTCAAGTGCCCAAAGCATAGGATAGGTAAAGAGCAAGCACACACCATTGATTAAGAAGAACATGAAGTAGCTTCGGTCCATTTCCTGAAAAGAAATACCTACCGTCAATTCGTAGGCAGTGTAGAAGACCATATAGGAAACAGTAATGATGAAGGCTGCTTGGAACACCTGTGAGCGCTGTTGCAATTCTCTCAGTGTCTGGATGGTAATCAGTCCTGCAATCAACTGCAAAAGGATGAATTCGTAAGGATAGGTGAGCACAAAAGAAATGAGCAGAATCATACCCGTGTGGAACACAAAGGCGGTTCGTGAATCGAGGAAAACACGAATGACGATTGGCACGAAGCAGACAGGAACCATGAAAATGTGGTAGAAATGCTGCGACACCATCAAGGATGCCACCACACTGAACACAACGACGAGGGAATAGAGCAGCACTGCACAACTCCAATTCTGCCAGTAGTCGCGACGGAAAAGATAGACGAACGAGGCAAGAACGGACAAAACGATGAGTACCATGATAAACTGCCCAAAAATGATGTAAGGCAGGCGGTCGTTCTCCAATTCCTCCTCCTGAACCACCTTGTCGTATGACTTCAACTTCAGGTATATCTCAGGCGTGACAATCTCTCCGCGTGAAACGATTCTCTCGCCTGCCACAACCAATCCTACTCCACGCGGTATGCGAGCCAGTTGGTCGTCACATTCCTCCTTGGACTTCTCATAGTCCAGTCGGGCATTTTCCTCCAGTACCAGATTGATGTTCAGGCGTGCCATCACATTCGGCGAGAACCTTTCTCGATCATGATTCATGATGAACTGATAGGCACTCTGCGTAGAGAAAATGCTGGAGAAAGGCACCGAATACGCCACATTGTTGGTGATGAGACGAACGGCTTTCACACCCACATTCTGCAAACTATCGTAGATTTGAGGCGAAACGACTCCATGAGAATAGACAGTGTCGAGCAACTGGGAGGCGTGTATCACATAAGGAGCCATTTCCCTGTTACTCAATGCCTTGACCTTATTTTCCGAATCGCCTGTGGTCACCTCCACCGACTTGATTTTGGCAATCATGGCAGGACGTACCGTGGCGTTCACATTGAAATAAGGCTGGAATGCCTTTCGCACACTATCCTCCTGCGCACTGATGGCAGAATCACTCATTTCGATATTGAATTTCTGCTTAGCAAACAAATCGCCATAGCGCCAAGGATGCCCCTCCCGATATTCATAATTGAAAGTGGCCGAACGCGGCATGAGATAGACAATAATCAAAGAGGAAAGCAGCACCGTCAGCACAATGCGAATCCACATTTTGCGCGTTTGCTGTTTGTTGATGCTCGACTTCGGAGCATTCGGTGCAGTTTGTTTATTGAATAAGCGAAAATCCATTCGGTTGATAAATGAAGATGAAGAATGGCTTCGGCAAAAGCGAAGCATACTGGAAATAAAGGATGAAGAATGAAGAATGAGGAATCCAAATGAGATAATTCCTCATTCTTCATTTTTAACTCTTCATTCTTATCATTGTTTCATCAAGAAAGCCTTGAAGTCAGCAAAGTCCTTGCTCATGGACACACTTTGCTTTGTGCCTTCCATGAAAGCAGCAAGTTTAGCAGGAATCTCAACTTCCTTGCCAATAATCTTCTCCACAGTGGCAAGGAACTTGGCAGGATGGGCAGTTTCGAGGAAAACACCCACTTCGCCTTCCTTCAAACCCTCGCAAAGCGCACGATAACCCACTGCACCATGAGGGTCGCAAAGATAGCCTGTTTCCTCGTAGGCAGCGCGGATGCTCTCAGCAATCTGCTCGTCGGTATAGGTGCATCCACTGATGTCGGCACAAATGGCAGCGTGGTCTTTCTGATATAGGTCGTAGATGCGAGCGAAGTTCGAAGGGTCACCCACGTCCATCGCATTGGCAATGGTCTGGACGGAAGGACGAGGATTGTATTCGCCTGTTTGCAAATAATTGTAGAAGATGTCGTTGGCATTGTTTGCGGCAATGAAACGCTTCACAGGAAGTCCCATGCGCTTGCCAAAGAGTCCTGAACAAATGTTTCCGAAATTGCCCGATGGCACACAAATCACCAAGTTGTCAGCCAATCCCATGCGCTTCATCTGAGCGTATGCATAGAAATAATAGAAGGACTGAGGAAGGAAACGAGCCACATTGATGGAATTGGCAGAAGTGAGTTTCATGTGCTGATTGAGTTCAGCATCCATGAAAGCCGTCTTCACCAAAGCCTGGCAATCGTCGAACACACCATCCACCTCCACAGCCGTGATGTTCTGCCCCAATGTCGTGAACTGGCATTCCTGAATAGGACTCACCTTGCCTTTTGGATAGAGCACATACACATGGATACCATCCACACCGAGGAATCCGTTTGCCACGGCAGAGCCCGTATCGCCCGAAGTGGCAACCAACACATTCACCAGACCTTTCTGTCCTTCTCGCTTGATGAAATACTGCAAGAGGCGAGCCATGAAACGAGCACCAACATCCTTGAATGCAAGTGTTGGTCCGTGGAAAAGTTCAAGTGCAAAGATATTGTCCTTCACCTTCTTCACAGGACAATCAAAAGCAAGCGTGTCATAGACAATGCGCTTCAAGTCCTCAGCAGGAACATCCTCTCCGAAGAAAGCATCGGCTACGGTATAGGCAATTTCTTGAAACGAAAGATGCTCGATATTGTCGAAAAACGATTGAGGCAGCGGTTTGATGCGTTCAGGCATGTAAAGACCCTTGTCCTCTGCAAGACCTTTCACCACAGCCTTCTCCAGACTGGCTATTGGTGCTTGACCATTTGTACTATAAAATTTCATATTATGTGTGATGTATTATTTAAATTTAACCTTAACCCTAACCTTACATCCGAACGGCTGTTTTTATTATGGTCATCGTTGATTTCAGCGTGATTTTTATGTCATTCTACTCCCCTCTCCCCTTGGAGAGGGGCTGGGGGTGAGGCTTTTTATATCGCCATCAATTCATTGATAAATTCATCCTTGCAAAGCAGTCCGTAATAGCCTTCCTTGCAAGACTCTTCATCGTAAGTGAGAACGCTATCTGGTTCCATTCCAGGAGCATAGATGATGAAAGGCACTGGCTCGTTGATATGGATGCGCATTTCCACAGGCGTTGGATGGTCGGGAAGAATAGCGATGCACACAGGTTCATCCCATGTTCTCACTTCGTTGTAGATAGGTTCGATGAGACGATGGTCGAGATAGTTGATGGCTCGGAGTTTTAGTTCCAAATCACCATCATGTCCAGCCTCATCAGTTGCCTCCACATGCACAAACACAAAGTCCTGCTTTCTCAACGCATCGATGGCTGCCTGTGCCTTGCCCTCGTAGTTTGTATTAGCCAAACCCGTTGCACCTTCCACTTCAATGATATTCAGACCTGCATAGTGTCCGATGCCTCGAATCAAGTCAACGGCAGAAATTACGGAGCCTGTCTTCACCTGCGGGTGGAGTTGCTGCAAGGTTTGCATACTTGGGCGGTATCCCCCACTCCATGTGCCACTTTTTTCTGATTATAAGGATGTGCAGCAAGCAAGTCCTGGGATTTCAGAATGAGGTCGTTGAGCAAGTCTGCCATTTCCTGACCTGTCATGCGTTCATGCTTGCCACCATTGGCATCCACATACACGTCTTTCTTGTTTTCCCAACCAGGTTCTGCCGTCACGAGCAAAGGACGCCATTCTTCGTTTGGATGGTCGTGAGGGGGATTGCAAACCACATGTTTGTTTCCACCCTTGATGACTAAAAGATGACGATACTGAATACCAGCAATAAACTTTACGCGGTCGTTGCTCAAGTGCTCATTCAGATAGTCAATCAGCACCTTGGCATCATCGGTTTCCAAGTTTCCGCCATTGTGCGTGATGATTCTGCCATCCTGCAAAGTGATGATATTGCAACGAATCGCAAAATCATCATCACTCATTTCATAACCGATAGAAGCGGCTTCGAGTGGACCACGACCTTCATACACTTTGTTCAAATCGTAACCCATGATGGAAGTGTTTGCCACTTCACTTCCT
>OMTC01000186.1 GCA_900313845.1 uncultured Prevotellaceae bacterium | reverse complement strand
TGTAAATGATTTTATCGGCTGCACTGCGGTCGAGCATCATCGAATGCGTGTCGGCAAAGGTATCGACCTCGAATCTCATGTTGCGGCGCTCTGCCATATCGAAGAACACAGGACACAGACGATTCACAAACTGAATGACATCGGTCTGTTGCACACCTAAGTGGAGTTTTCCTTCCTGCATCTTGTTGTATTCCAAGAGCTGGTTGACGAGTCGGAGCATACGTTCCACGCTGTGGTTCATATTGTTGACCGTTTGTCGCACGTCGGTAGCGAGGTTGTTGCGGTTCGACAGTTTCTCCACGGAACCTCGAATCAAGGTGAGAGGTGTGCGGAACTCATGGCTGATGTTCATGAAGAATCTTGACTTGAAGTCTGCCAGTTTTCGCTCCACTCGTACGCGGCTCTTGAGTTTATAGACGGTCATGAGTTGTCGGTACATGAGCCAGCCGATGCTTCCTAAGGTAAGAAGGTAGATGCACCAAGCCCACCAAGTGTTCCACCAAGGTTGACGAATCTGCACATGCATGGAGATTTCCTCACTCACGCTGCCATTGGCATTGAGGGTGCGAACCATGAAAGTGTATTTCCCTGGTTTCAAGTCCTTATAGACAGCTTCGTTGCTCACCGTCATTGTCCAGCCTTCGTCTAATCCCGACAGTTTGTAATAATACTTCGTGCGCTTTGGATAGATGTATTCGAAATCACTAAAGTTGAAGGTGAGTGAATTCTGTGTGTGTCGCAGACGGATGGTTTTGGATAAATCGACGACGCTGTCGTTCGCCATCGTGTCGTAAGGAGTTCCATTCACCGACAAGTTGGTGAAAGTCAGGTTGAAGGACTTGCTGACGTTTTGACGTACAGAATCGGGATGGAAGGTAATCACACCGTTCATCGTTCCGAACATGAGTCGTCCGTCGTCCAAGAGTACGGATGCCTTTTCGGAAATGAGGTTACCCAAATGGTCGGTGCAAGGGAAGATGTTGCTGAATTGTTCGCTCTTTTTGTTGTAGATGGAAATGCCATATTCCGTACCAATCCAAAGATTACCATTCTGGTCCATTTCCAACGAGCAGGTGAGGTCGCTTGGCAATCCGTTTTTGGTGGTATATTGCTTGAATTGTAAGTCTTTCTTGTCGCCCCAAGCCTTGAACAAACCTGCTCCCACGGTAGCTACCCATAGGTTCCCATCTTCGTCCTCGAGTATGTCTCGGATTTCCTCCGATGCCATTGCACTGTTTTCGGCGGAATAGTAGGTGTATTTTGTCGTGTCAGCGATGAGTTCATCAGGGTTGAACAAGATGAAACCACGTCCAAAGCCTGCACAGATGGTACCGTCTTTCAGCTGATGAAGGATATTGACCTCGTTTCGGATTTCTGGACGGTTGAGCATGCGTTGGAAACTAAAACCTCCCTTTCCGTCAGGAGTGCTCAAGTAAATACCACTATTCACGGCACCAATCCAAATGCGGTCCTTTGAATCACGCATGATGTCGTTGATACGCTCCTGAACAAATGCCCGTTCGTATTCAGGATAGCCGATGTAGGACTTTCCGTTGATGAGTACGCCATGATGGCGCGTACCCATCCATTGGTTGCCATCCTTGTCGAAGCATACGCAAAGGATGTCATCGTCGGGAGTAGGGTTCGGAATCTCTGTGATGTCGAGCGTGGTAGGATTCACCGTGAAGAGCTGATTCTCTCGGTTTCCCACATAGATGACACCGTCTTGAGCCTTCCTCAGCATGCGGGCGTAGTTCTTGTAGCCAGGATCAGGTGATTTGGTCATCAGTTTGTGGACAACATAACGAGATGCCATCGTGATGCAAACCAATCCCATGTCGGCTTGGCACACCCAGATGTTACCGCCACGGTCCTCGTAGATGGCAAAAAGCCAGTTGGTGGAAATGGGACAACCCGGCATTCCTGCCTTGTAATGTACTGTTTCCCCTGTGCTTGTGTCCTCAATGTGCAGTCCATCGAACTGACTCATGGTCCATTTGTAACCCTTTCTGTCAACCAGTGATTTTTCTGGATGATAACGCTCATCTACATAGTTCCTGTAGATTTCGTGTACCAGTTCCGAACCTAACTCATGGATTCGGCTGGAGATTTTCCCCTTTTCGTACTTGATTTCGATGCTTTTTTCACGCTTGGAGAGCAGCCATGTTGTGCCATCGGGAAGGAAAGCAATTTCGCTGTAAGGCGCTTTCATGTCGCTCGTGCCTCCTGTGAAGTCGATGAAGCAACGGTTCTTGGTGTCGTAGCAAGAATACTGGTAGTTTCTTAATTGGATGAACAGCAGACCGTTGACAGGATTCAGATAGAGGTTGCGGATTCTGTTTCGTAGCAGCAGACGTCGATTTCCCGTTTCTTCGTGTTTGAACACCTTGAAAGTATAGCCATCATAGCGCACCAAACCATCGTAGGTTCCCATCCACAGAAATCCTGTAGGGTCTTGCACGATGGCGACGGCATGCATGTTGGGCAGACCATCTTCTATAGTGAAGTTTCTGTATCTGAAATCGAATTGGGCTTTTGTTTCATTGCACACACCAAACATGAGTGCAAGACACAAAAGTGCAAGCCTATACAATCTCTTCATGATGTCATCTATTTCTAAGTAACTAAAAAAGGGCTAATTGGGTTAGTTTCAAATTATAATTGCAAAAGTATAAATTATTTCTTATCTAACAAAAAAAATAGCACAAAAACGAACAAAAAGAAAGGCGAACACTCGAAAGTGCTCGCCTATAAAGCTAATAAATGAAGAATTCTTCATTCTACTCCCCTCGCCCTTCTGAGAGGGGTCGGGGGTGAGGCTTTTTTAATAATGGCTCTGCATGTAGATAACCTTCGTATTGAGGTATTCCTCCATACCATGCTTACCGTCTGCACCACCAATACCGCTCTTCTTCACACCAGCGTGGAAGCCTTGGATTGCCTCGAAGTGCATACGGTTGATGTAAGTCTCACCGAATTCGATTTCGCGACAAACACGTGTTGCGGTGTCGATGTCCTTGGTGAAGACAGATGAAGCCAAACCGTATTCGCAGTCGTTTGCCCAGTCGATAACTTGGTCGAGAGTGTCGAACTCAATGAGAGGGAGCACAGGACCGAAGGTTTCTTCATGGATGATGTCCATGTCCTGCGTGCAGTTGTCGAGAACAGTTGCTGGATAGAAATAGCCCTTGCCTCCGATTGGTGCACCACCACAGAGAATCTTGGCACCCTGAGCCACAGCCTTTTCCACTTTCTTCGTAACACTTTCGAGGGCACGCTTCTCTACGAGAGGACCCATATCGACATCCTTTTCGATGGCTGGATTGCCCACCTTCACAGCTTGGAACTTCTTCACGATGATGTCGGTGAATTCCTTCTTCACGCTCTTGTGAACATACACGCGCTCAGCGTTGTTGCAAATCTGCCCTGAGTTGCCAATGCGGCTTTCGAGAATGGCTTGAGCAGCGAGTTCGAGGTCTGCATCTGCACAAACGATGGCAGGAGCCTTTCCACCAAGTTCGAGACTCACCTTCGTTATGTTTGGAGCAGCAGCTTCCATAATCTTTACGCCTGCTTCCACGGAACCTGTCAAGCTGACGATGCCCACCTTCGGATTACTTGCCATGGCATTGCCAACGAGGCTACCACGACCTGTCACTACGTTGAACAAGCCTGCTGGCAGACCGCTTGCATCGATAATCTTGCAGAGTTCGCAGCAGTTCTCTGGAGTGAGCTGTGATGGTTTCAAAACGATGGCGTTACCGGTAATCAAGGCAGCAGCAGCCTTGCGAGCGATGAGGAAGAATGGGAAGTTCCAAGGCAGGATACCAGCAGCCACACCGATAGGACGCTTCACGAGAATCATGGTTTCGCCACGGTTGTCGCTCTGAATCACTTCGCCTTCGATACGACGTGCAAATTCTGCCATATAGTCGAAGTAAGTGGCTGTTACGCCCACTTCTACTCCTGCCAATGCCTGAGTCTTACCCTGCTCACGAACCAGAATTTCCTGGAACTTGTCGAATTCGGCACGGATGCCGTCAGCAATCTTGTGAAGATACACGGCACGCTCAGCAGCAGGCACTTTTGCCCATGCTTTTTGTGCTTTTTCAGCTGCATCCACAGCCTCTTGCACATCTTCCACTGTGCCTGCAGGTTGGCGGCTTGTCACTTCTTCAGTACTTGGGTTTAATACGTCTATCCATTCGCCTGAACGGCTCTCAACGAACTTGCCGTTGATGTACATTTTCAATTCCTTCATGAATGTACTTTTTTAAGGTTAATAATAATATTATTTAGGTGATGTTTTTAGTTAAAGGTTGTAACCTCCCGAAGGGGGTAAATGTAGAATAAGGTAAGCCCCCCTCCAGTTCCCCCGAGGGGGAGAGAAAAACCATCCGGATGGAATCTCCTCCCCTCGGGGAGGCTGGGAGGGGGCCTTTCGTTTTATCTCGCTACCACATACTTGTGGAGCGTTCTGCGCACAGCACCGAAGTCGGCATAGAGTTCCTTCACCATACCTTCTATTTGTTCGCCAAGTCCTGCTTCGTAGAGGTCAACGGCGAAGATGTCCTTGCGACTGTAAAGCTGACGCAAGCAACTGAAATCTTGGTCTGGTTTACCGACTTCCAAAGGAGCCACGATAGCCTGCAACTCTTCGAGCAGTGGGTCTGGCGATGGTTCGAAAGCTTCGCCATTGTCCTTGATGCCCTTCAAATAACGTGCATAGCCAGCGAGTGTGAGCGGAATGAGCACGAGGTTGCTCTTGTCGAGTCCACGAGCCAAATACTTCTTGATGGTCTCACCGAAACGGATTGGCAGTTTCTGAGAGGTGTCCATCGCAATGCGCTGAGGAGCATCAGGCATGAAAGGATTTGGCAAACGACGATTGATGACTGCACCAATGAATTCGTAAGGATTCAGTACACCTGGGTCGGTCACCACAGGCATTGCCTCCATGTAACCAATCTTTTGGATGAAAGCACGGATGTCCTCGTCAGCCATTTCTGCTGAAATCAAGGTGTAACCGAGCAAGCATCCATAGATGGACATAGCAGTGTGGAGTGGATTCAAACAAGTCGTCACCTTCATGGTTTCCACTTCATCCACTGTCTTGCGAGTGGTGTAGAGCGCACCACCGAGGTCGAGTGGAGGACGACCATTTGTATAGTTGTCTTCGATGACGAGGTATTGCACTTCCTCAGCATTGACGAATGGTGCAGTGAATGTGTGCTTCTCCGTCTCGATGTAGTTATTGTCCTCGAAACCGTCCTCTGCCAACATTTCTTTCACCTTGATATGTGGGCGAGGCGTAATCTTGTCAATCATCGACCAAGGGAAAGTCACCTTTGTTTCGTCCTTCAGATAGTCGAGGAAGGCAACAGGCACGCGTCCGTCTCTTACCCAACGTTCAGCGTATGCAAACACACCAGCTTTCACCTTGTCGCCATTGTGCGAGCAGTTGTCCATACTCTGCACGGTAAGTGGCAATTGTCCTGCTTGGAAGCGCTCATAGAGCAAAGCAGTTACCTTACCCATTGCCAGCACTGGTTGAAGTCCACGGTCCAAGTCGGCTGGAGCCACGCTGTAACCCTTCTCTGTGATAGTGAAGGAAATCATTTGCAGCGATGGATTGCGGAAAATCTCCACAAGTCGCTGCCAGTCGCTGAACTGATAGTCTGCCTTCAGTGCCTCAGTCACAGAAGCAATGACTTTCTTCTCGATAGTGCCGGAAGACTGAAGGCTTACGAGCAGCGAGAGGTTGTTGTAAGGAGTGTATGCTTGGTCGATAACATCGAAGTCGAATGTCTCTGCCACGATGACTCCACGGTCGTACTTACCCGTATTCAGTGCATCGTTGAGGATGGCAGCTGGGAATGCACGGAAGATGTTGCCACCGCCGAAATGCACCCATGTAGGCTCGTCATGCGTTTTCTTGATGACTGCCTCTCTATCAAACTTAGGAAGCTGATAACCCTTGGCTTCCCATTCGCTGGCATTGTAGTTGCCAGAAACCAAATCATTGAGTTTCATTGTATGTGTCTTTATAGATTTTAGTCGAAGAATCCAGGTTGTTTGTATTCGATGCCAAGTTCACGGTCAACAGTGGCGAGGATGCCCTGCACCTGTCCGAGTGCGAACATACGTCCAAGGAAGGAATAGCCTGCGTTGTAGCCCTTCGAATCATCGTCGAGCATGGTCATGCCATGATCCACACGCATTGGCAAGTTTGGATTCTCCTTCTCGAAGAT
>OMTC01000167.1 GCA_900313845.1 uncultured Prevotellaceae bacterium | reverse complement strand
AGAAGGAGATAGACGTGATAGACGATTGGTGGGTGAAATCCAAATCGAGAAAATACATGGGATGGGGAGTAGCTGGTTTGGCTCTCATCGCCTTGCTCTTTGCTTTCCTCTCTTCGCCATTCTATGGTAGTCAGCAAGGCAGGGAACAGCAAGAGGAATTGGCTCAGGCGGAAGAAGCAAGCGAAGAGCAATCCGCAGATGCCTTGGCACAAGTGGAGGAAGAAACAAGCGCTACTGCATCCGATACAGCATCGGCAACCGCTGTTGCAGCAGATTCAACTAAGGTGGAGAATGAATTGCCGGTATCGAAAATCACCCAGAATGCATTCCGAGGCAACACATCGAACGGTTCTTCCACAGCGAAGAACATTCCGACCAGTTGGAATCTTTCTTCGGGACAGAACATCTTGTGGAAAACGAATATTCCGAAGAAAGGCTATAACTCTCCTGTCATCAACGGACGAAACGTGTTCTTCAGCGGAGCCGATGAGAAAGGACGGGAACTCTATTGCTACGACATCAATACGGGTGAACAACGATGGAAACTGGCGGCAACAGGCATTGCGGGTTCTCCTTCCTCCCTCCCTCACGTAAATGACGATACAGGTTGGGCTGCACCGACCGTGGCAACCAATGGCAAACAGGTATGTGCTATCTTTGCCACAGGCGACATTATCTGTGCTGATATGGATGGCAATAAACTTTGGGCAAAGAACCTCGGCGTGCCAGATAACCACTATGGTTATGCTTCGTCGCTGCTCGTGAATGGAAACACAGTCATCGTGCAATACGACAACAACTCGGCTGGTAAGGTAATGGCTCTCAATTTGGCAAACGGCAATGTGGTGTGGAGTAAGGCAAGAAAGGAAAAAGCCACATGGAGCTCGCCAACAATGGCAAGCATCGGAGGACGAAATATGCTCTTGCTGATGGGAAACCCAAATATCGTGGCACTCAATCCTAACAATGGCGAACAGTTGTGGGCTGTGGATTGCATGAGTGGAGAAGTGGGCGCGAGTCTTTGTGCTTCCAACGGTATCGTGTTCGGAGCGAGCGAGAACGCCAAAATGGTAGCCATCAACGGAAGTACGGGTGAACAGCTTTGGGAATCGACAGAGTATCTCCCAGAGATAGCCAGTCCTACAGCCAACAAGAACCTTGTCTATATCGCTACCAGCTATGGAGTGATGGCTGCCTTCGATGTGCAGACAGGGCAATTGGTGAAGGATCACGACTTGGGTAATCAGTTCTATTCCTCACCGATGCTCGTGGATGGAAAACTCTATGTGGCTGGTACCGACGGAAAGTTTTATATCTTCTCCACAGACAAGGAATTCCGTTTGCTCCAAACCGTAGCAACGGGTGAAAAAACCTTCGCCACCCCTGCTTTCACCGACGGAAAGATGGTGGTGAGAACGAACAACAGCCTCTATTGCGTGGCTAAGAAATAAGATAAATCGTTGTAATATATGTGCGGAACTGATTGCATAGCGAAAGCGCAAGAACAGAAGAAGGCAGCGATGGCACGAACCGATGCCATCATTGAGCGCATTGGTGGACAGCGCGACAAGGTCATTCCTCTCTTGCAGGCATTGCAGGAGGAATTCAACTACTTGCGCTCGGATGTGCTGGAACGAGTTTACGAACGGACGGACATTGATCGTGCGCAAGTGATTAACGTGTCAACCTTCTATTCCCTCTTTCGCCATATTCCTTATGGAAAACATATCATCCGTGTGTGCAACGGAACGGCTTGCCACGTGAAGGGTGCTGATACGGTCTATGATGCATTTCGCAGAGAATTGAAAATCAAGGAAGACAGCATCACGACCGACGATGGTGAATTCTCCATTGAGAAGATTGCCTGTCTCGGCGTGTGTGCGTTGGCCCCTGTGGTGCAAATCGACCAGAAAATCTATGGACATGTCCACACAGGTCGTGTTCGCGAGGTGATTGATGCTTTCCGTTTGTTTGCACAACAAAATGAACAAAAGACAGCAGAAGAGGAACAGAAGGAATGGAGTGGAGAAGTTCGTTTAGGATTGGAAAACTGCTGTCAGGCAAGTGGAACGGCAGAGATTTATGAGGAGTTGGAAAAAGATATTCGTGCATTAGGTCTTGACGTGCGCATCAAACCCGTGAGTTGTGTGGGTGCCTGCAATCAGGTGCCTCTCATCGATGTAGCACTGCCCGATGGACAGATGATACGTTATCCCAACGTGAAGCCTGCTGACGTGAGGGAAATCCTCATGAAGCATTTCCGCACAAAGAACAAATGGAAGCAGTGGAAGAATGTGTTGATGAATCAAATCAACTACTACCAGACCGATACGGCATGGGAAAATGGGGTTTGGGAAAAAGACCAGCATCGCACACGCACCATCAATAACTTTCTGGAGCGACAGGTGCGCATCTCGACCGAGGGATATGGCAAGATGTCGCCGCTCGACATCGATGAATATGAGGCGAGAGGAGGATTCAATGCATTCCGAAAGGCATTGACGGAAATGACCAGAGAAGAGGTGGTGGAAGAAGTGAAACGGAGTGGCATTCGTGGACGAGGAGGAGGCGGTTTCCCCACTTATCGTAAATGGGAATTGGTGGCTCGGCAAACGGACAAGAAAAAATATGTGGTGTGTAACGGTGACGAAGGCGACCCAGGTGCATTCATGGACCGCATTCTGTTGGAATCCTATCCGTTGCGAGTGATAGAGGGCATGATGATTGCTGCCTACGCTGTGGGAGCTGACGAAGGATTATTCTATATCCGTGCCGAATATCCTCAGGCAGTGATTCGTATTCGCTGGGCTTTGGAGATGTGTCGGAAAAAGGGATTGCTGGGCGACCACATTTTGGGCAGTGATTTCAGTTTCCACATCCATCTGTTTGAAGGAGCAGGTGCTTTTGTCTGTGGAGAGGAAACGGCGCTCATCGCTTCCATGCAGGGCGAAAGAGGTTTCCCTACCTTGCGTCCTCCTTATCCAGCAGAACGAGGTCTGCACGATAGTCCTACGCTGATAAATAACGTGGAGACCTTGAGCCAGATACCTTATATCTTGTTGAATGGAGCCGATGCTTACGCTCAATATGGAACGACCACGAGCAAGGGCACGAAGGTGTTTGCACTGGTGGGAAGAGTGAAACACGGTGGATTGGTGGAAGTGCCGATGGGTACGACGCTTAATCAAATCATCGAGGATATTGGTGGTGGCATGGAAGAAGGCTCCAAACTGAAAGCTGTTCAGACGGGAGGACCGTCGGGAGGGTGTATTCCTGCCAGCGAGTGCGATGTGGAGGTGGATTATGAAGCACTGAAGCATTTGGGAAGCATCGTCGGTTCTGGTGGACTGGTCGTATTGGGCGATGATAGCTGTATGGTGGATGTGGCTCGTTATTTCACGGCTTTCACGGCAGGTGAGTCTTGTGGCAAATGTACGTTCTGCCGAGTGGGAGTGCATCGAATGCTCGGTATGCTCGACAAGATTTGTAAGGGCGAGGGTAAGGAAGGCGACCTCGAGAAGTTGGAACAACTGGCAAGGAGCATCCAGAAGGCTGCGCTTTGTGGATTGGGAAAAACGGCTCCTAACCCTGCGGTTTCCACTTTGAGGTATTTCCGAGAAGAATACGAAGAGCATCTGCAAGGCATTTGTCGCACGGGTACTTGTCAGGACATGGTGAAATACGTGGTGACTGAGGACTGCGTGGGTTGTACACGTTGTTCGAAGGCTTGTCCGACGGATGCCATCGCTTACACGCCATACGAGCGGCATGTGATTGACACGGAGAAGTGCATCAAGTGTGGCTTGTGCATCAATGAATGTAAGTTCGATGCCATAAAAAAGGTGAGTAACATACTCAAAAGCTAAAAGTATGATTATACGAATAGATAACAAGGAAGTGGAAGTGCGAGCAGATGAAACACTGTTTCAGATTGCACGACGACTGGGGAAGAACATCCCTTCCATGTGCTTTGTGGAAGGTGCAAAGCACCATTCTTCGTGTATGGTTTGCATGGTGAAAAACGAGGAGAGCGGACAGATGATTCCTTCTTGTTCCACCTATCCCGTGGAAGGTATGCAGATTGACACGGAGAGCGAGGAGGTGAAGGAAATGCGTCGCCTGGCTTTGGAACTGTTGCTCAGCGACCATCGTGCGGATTGCGAAGCACCTTGTTCGATGGTTTGTCCGCAGCATTTGGATGTGGAAAAGATGTTGTATTATTGGGATGAGCACCGATACGATGAAGCCCGTAGTTTGGTTGCTTCGGTGCTCGACTTGGAACATCCGGCTTGCGACGATTGTAAACGTCCATGCGAAAAGGCTTGCCGACGTGGAACTGTAGATAAGCATGTTGAGATAGTGGAAATCATTCATCAGCTTGCTGCTTCAGGAATGAAGAATGAAGAATGTAGAATGAAGAATGAAAATATCTCATCATCCTGTGAGCAAAGTAAAATACATTCTTCATTCGGGAGCGAAGCGACCATTCTTCATTCTTCATTTAAGCAAAGCGACCATTCTTCATTTAAGCGTTTCACTTCCCGCATCGGGCGTTTCACGGAGAAGGAAAAGGAGTGGCTGAAGGTGAGTGTGACGACAGATTCCACTTGCTTGCATTGTGCTTGCAGTGCGCAGAATGATTGCAAGTTGAGGCAATATGCTACGGAAAGTGGTATCACGAGTTCTCGCTATGGAGTTGCTTCCGACTTGCCATTCAAAATTAAGAAACATGTGATTGGCAGATTGTGGTTTGAACCTGCCAAATGCATCCGTTGTGGTCTGTGTGTCTATAACACGAAGGATGCCTTCACCTTCAAAGGACGAGGCTTCAACATGCAAGTCGTCATTCCAAACGAGAGTCGTGAGCATGTCTCGGAGGATATTGCTGAACTTTGCCCTACGGGAGCACTTTATCTTGAAAGTTAAATAATATACTTGATGAAAAGATACCACATATATTTATTGTTCCTG
>OMTC01000283.1 GCA_900313845.1 uncultured Prevotellaceae bacterium | reverse complement strand
TCCTCCCCACATTGTGCTCCTTGCGTTTTTCGGCGATTCATCGTGTTTTTTATCTTTTGCTCAGTGTTTTTTACCTCGAAAAATTCAGTTCTTTCTTAATTTATTTCTATCTTTGCCCTCAAGCTACAAAACCTATCACATACGTTACGTCTATCATTCTCATGAACCTATAACTTCCAATACTCCCAAACAATGAAAAATATCCTTCTTTCCATGCTGCTTTTGCTGGCTTCGCAAAGTATGCAAGCACAAGTTTCCTTTGGCGAAACTTCCCTTTTCAATGATGGTTGGCTCTTCCTCCTTCAGGATGTGGCAGATGCGAAAAACCCCGATTTCAACGACAGTTCTTGGCGAAAACTCTCCTTGCCTCACGACTGGAGCATCGAAGGACAGCTCTCGCAGGAGTATGCCAGTTGCACGGGTTATCTGCCTGCTGGCATCGCTTGGTACAGAAAGCATTTCAAAACTCCCGATGGATTCGACGGAAACACTACGCTTTCTATCTATTTCGAAGCCATCTACAACCGCAGTGAGGTCTATCTCAACGGGCATCTCTTGGGCAAGCGCCCGAACGGTTATGTGTCGTTCCTCTACGACATGACTCCTTATTTAAATAAGAAGGGCGAAAATGTGATAGCTGTGCGAGTCGATCACAGCCGTATTGCCGATTCGCGGTGGTACACAGGTAGCGGCATCTATCGTGATGTGTGGTTGGTAAAGGCTCCGCAGGTGCATCTTTCGCAGTGGGGAGTGGCATACCGCCTGAAGCAGTTGCAAGGCTCAAAGGCAACGGTGGAAGTGGATGTGGCAGTGGATGCTCCAAAGGCAACGAAAGCGAACTATTCGACTGCCGTAGTCTTGAAAGATGCTTCAGGCAAGCAGGTAGCTGATGGACGTATCGACTTGGGACGTTTGGCAAAAGGACAGACCAAGCGTACATTGGAAATCTCTCTCAACAATCCACAACTCTGGAACTTGAAGCGCCCTTATTTGTATCGTCTCGTCGACACCACCTCTGTGCGTGTGGGTTTGCGCACGCTGCAATTCGATGCCAATAAGGGATTTGCACTCAATGGCGAATGGATGAAGGTGAAGGGCGTGTGTCTGCACCACGATGCCGGTGTACTCGGAGCAGCTGTTCCGCGCGAAGTGTGGGTGAGAAAGGTGAAGGAACTGAAGCGAATGGGCGCGAATGCCATCCGCATGAGTCATAATCCACAGGCTCCAATGCTCTACGACATTTGTGACCAAGAGGGATTGCTTGTGATGGACGAGGGTAGTGACGAATGGGAATTCCCTAAGAAGAAATGGGTGGAAGGTTGGAACAACGGCAAGCCTGCTTTCGATGGCACTTACGATTTCTTCGAGGAATGGATCGACCGCGATGTGGCTGACATGGTGCGTCGTGACCGCAACCACCCTTGCGTATTCCTCTGGAGTGTAGGCAACGAAGTCGATTATCCGAATGACCCTTACTCACATCCTATTCTCGATGGCAAGAATGCTGTCATCAACCAACCTATGTCGGGTGGCTATAAGAAGGATGCACCAAATGCCGAACGCATCGGAAAGATTGCCAAGCGCATTGCAGCCGTGATACGTGGTATCGACACATCACGCCCAGTCACGGGTGCCTTGGCGGGTGTGGTGATGAGCAACCAGACGGAATATCCTGAGGCAATCGATGTGGTGGGTTACAACTACACTGAAAACCGCTACGACATCGACCACAAGGAATATCCTCAGCGCATCATCTATGGTAGTGAGACGGGTGTGGGCTACGACTCGTGGAAGGCTGTTCGCGACAAGGAACACATCTTCGGTCAGTTCATCTGGACGGGTACCGACTACTTGGGTGAATCGGGACGTTGGCCTTCCCGTGGACTCAACACAGGACTGCTCGACTTCGGTAGTTTCAAAAAGCCTCGTGGCTGGTTCCGTGCAGCCTTGTGGAGCGAGGAACCTGTTTGCTATATCGGTGCTTATCCTATCTTCCCTCAGCGTACCAATGCCAATGGCAGACGTGGACGGGGCGGCAACCAAGTGTCTGCCGAAGCACGGACGGGGCGGCAACCAAGTGTCTGCCGAAGCACAGGATGATTGGAACCTGCCTGACCTCTCCCGTTTCAGCCGTTTCATGGGCGGACAGCAGAATGCTGTGAACCAACCTGCGTTCGATGCCAGTCAAATGAACATGCGCGTGGTGTGCTACACGAATGCACCACAGGCTCGTCTCCTTCTGAATGGGCGTGTAGTGGGCGAACTGAAGCCTCAGAACGACACCACTGCCATCATCTATTGGGACATTCCTTTCGAGGCGGGAACCTTGCGTGCCGAGGGATGCGATGCCAACGGCAAGGTCCTTTCCTCCTACGAAATCAAAACGCATGGCGAGGCTTCTGCAATCCGTGCAAGCGAACTCTTGCCAGAGGATGCCAAAACCCTCCACCAACTCCTTGTCGAAGTAGTTGACAAGGATGGCAATCGCGTGAAGTCCTCCAATCTCGATGTCACTTGCACCATCTCTGGTCCTGCCGTTCTCTTAGGACTCGAAGGCTGCAACAACAGCGACATGAGTGACTATCGCGACAATCACCAACCCGTTTATCGAGGTCGCCTCGTTGCCTACATTCGTCGTACTGCCCCAGGTCCAGTCCGTGTCACCTTCTCTGGTGAAGGTGTTTCCTCGACAACCATGGAATGCTAAAGAGCAGATATTTTTACCAATTCCACACAAAACAATTACCCCAGCACCTGAATGATGCTGGGGTAATTGTTTGCAAATGACTTGGATGTTTTGCTCAAAGCGATGAATTTCTCGTTTGAAGCAAAGGTCGGATTAATGACCCTTCCAGAAGTCTTCGAGTTTCTGAGCCTTCTCGAGCTGAGCCTTGTACTCGGCATTTGCCTTGTCGTACTCGTTCTGACGACGCTGTGCCTCCTGGATACGAGTTCTCAGACGGCTTGCGGTACCCGAGATACTTGCGTCTTCAGATGCTGCGCGAGATGCGTATGCGAGGGCGTTGCTGTAGTCCTTCTTCGATGCAGCAATCTGTGCACGGATGAGGTTGCAACGGCCAGAGAAAGAGCTGTCGAATGTTGCTGCCTTCTGGAGGTAGCTTTCGGTGCTGCTTGAACCGTTCTTAGCGAGAGCCTGAGCAACACGCATAGCGATACGACCCTTCTGCTTGTCGTTGTCGCAAAGCTCGATAGCCTTGTCATAGTACTGAGTAGCCTCGCCAATCTTACCCTGCTTCTGCATCCACTGTGCGGTACCGATAGCTGCGTTGTAGCTTGGTTCGATGTCGAAAGCATACTTCGAAGCCTTGAAATAAACGTCGGTATCATCGCAGTAGTTGTCAGCAAGAATATCGATGACTGAGCGGAGATAGCTCAAGTTGCTCTTGTTCTGCTCCACCTTTGGTGTGAAGATGGCAATGAGTTGGTCGCGGTCAGCAGCCTTCGACTCAGCGAACTTGTGCTCTGCGCGAACGAGAGTAGGGTCGTACTGAGAAACGATTTGCTGAGCTGCAACGCTGTCGCTTGCCTGGTTTGCCTTTTCGAGCATAGCTTCGCAAACTTCCTTACTCAGGAGGTAGTCCTTCAGGAACTGCTCGTGGAAACCTACCTTGTCGTTCAGATACTTCTGATAGGAAATGTCGAAATACTTGTCGAGTGCGAAACCTTCGATAGTGATGGATGGGTCTTCGTTCACGAGCTGGATACCCTCGGAGAACATGTCGTATGCCTTGTCGAGAGAGTAAGCGTTGCCATAAACCGATGGACCATAGTTAGCATAGAAGTAAGCCTTGCGGCAGAGGTTCGTACCCTTGTTGGTCTGCATGGCAGCGGAAGAGAATGAGTTCAATTCCTTGGTGTACTTGATACGAGTGTCGTACATGCCGAGCAGCTCATCGAGATACTTCTTCTTCTCAGCAGGGTCGGTAGATGTGTAAACCAACTGCTCGAGAACGGTAGCACCACGAGTGTAAAGGGTTGCCTGTGCCAATGGAGCCTTGTCCATGACAAACTTCCAACTGTTGTATGCTTCTTTCCAGCTCTTTGCTTTGTAGTATTCGCTGAACATACTCAAGTTGTTCAAAACTTCGGTGCTGTCGTTACCATGACCGATACGATCATACACCTGAGTGCCTTCATATTGTGCCATAGCTGGAACGGCAGCAGTAGCAACAAATGCAATGGCTAAGAGATTCTTCAATTTCATAGTTTTTATTCAGTTTATGTTTTGTTAATTCAAAGATTGGCTGCAAAGTTACGCAAAAAAATGGAATCGCCAAGCGTTTTTCCTTTCGAACCTTTGCGTGAAAGACGTTTTCTACAGTTATTCTAACATTTTTTACACCTTATTTAATTATTATTAATACTACAGTGATTGATTAGAAGAGAAGTTTAGGTTTTTAATTGCAAAGAGATGGGACAAAATCAAAATCTATCGCATTCGATATATTAAAAAACGTAAAAACACTCAATCTCACTTCTGTTCGGGCTCAATAAATCTCACAACTATCGCATCTATAATCGCATTGGTAAACAACTACACGAAGTCTTCGAATGTGCTGGCGTTCTCCTTTGCTTTCACTGAACCATTCCTTCGAATGTTCAGAACTTTTCCTCCGATTAAACTGAACTTTTCCTTTGATTTTACTGAATTACCGAGCCTTCAACGTTAACACGGCGAACCTTCGCCATCGCAATGCCGAAGGCTCGGCAAGTCGATGACGAACCTTCGGCAACTAGTTGAATCCAAAGGAAAGCTTCAGTATATCCACAAATGTGCTTCTGACAATCCCATAAATCGCTTCAGTCAATCCCCACATGTGCTTCAGTCAATCCCCAGATGCGCTTGATTCCGAACAGATATATTCTTTAGAAAATCGAGAGCATTTCATCATGCCCTGACAAGTGCCAAATAGAGGTGTTTGTTGCTAAAAACAGACTTCGTATTTGATAATTGTCAACAAAATCGAAGCATAAAGCATAAAAATTGCATATTTTCGAAAATTTTTCACGAAAATATTTGGCTGGTATGAAAAAAGGCAGTACCTTTGCACTCGCTTTCGAAAACAAGGGGCGTCAAACTGACAAACTGAGTTCATCTCGAAGGGCAAAAAAGAGTTCATTGACAGACTGGAACAAGGTTAGAAACAAGACAAGGCAGCGAGGTGGAAGGATCCACCTCAGACAAGTTAGATTTGTCAAGACAAGCGCAACGTCAATTCCGCTACATATATATTAATGTATATGTGGAGCGATGAGATAAAACTCAATCGGAAGAATGGATTAAGGGAAGCCTGGCCGGACGACAGACTATTCAAGTACAAAAGATTTTACAGTGAAGAGTTTGATCCTGGCTCAGGATGAACGCTAGCTACAGGCTTAAC